>CAYUJA010000128.1:0-5581 GCA_964444875.1 uncultured Acidimicrobiaceae bacterium
CGCGAGATCCTCCATGGTCTCGTACTGAACGTCCACAACGGTGTCGACAGACCCAACACCGAAGACCCGTAGGGCGGCTGAGCGCACCGTATCGATCGTATCGGCGTCCGGCGAAAGGCTGAATCGATGGGTTCCGAGCCTTTGGACGGGTCCGACGTATCCCGCCGAGCGCAACGCCTTGTCGAGATTGGTTCGGACTCCACGGATCAGGCGCTGCTGGGTGCGGCGTGATTTCAGGTACACGTCGCCGCTCAGTGTGACATGCACACGCGCCCTGGTCTCAGTGGTTCCCATAGCGCAAGCATACCGAATGGTCGATATGCGGTTTACTGGTCGTCAGATGTGATGCGCACCGATGGGAAGTACTCCACTTCGACGAAGATACTCACACCGAAGGCATCTTCCAACGCCGACTCGAGTTCGGCAACAGGGGGAACGTCTCCCTCACCTGAGAGCTTCACCGACACATCGTCGGTGGCGATGATGACACGATCAAGGGAAAGATCCTCGGTATCTGCGAGCCATTCCTCAGTGACCTGCTGCACCGTCGATTGACGTGTTGCGCTTGCAATGATGCCCTCAGACGTGAAGAACAACGGGACAGTGATCACCAGGGCAGCGAGTGTGACTGTCGCCACGGTTGTTCTCGTCCTGGCGGTGTTCTCCTTGAACTGGCGGATCGGGACAAGTCCGCCGATCACGAATACGAGCGAGGCTGTCAGGATGATCGCAACAAGGTTCGTGACGAACAGGAGGAAGGCACCACTCGCGTCACCGATCTCACCGGCTTTGAGCATTATCCCGACGACGCCGAGTGGTGGCACGAGTGCGACGGCGATCGCTACTCCCGTGATCGATGACGAGACACGCTTGTCGATCGTCGCGTAGGCACCGGCGGCACCGGCAGCGACAGCGATGAGGAGATCGATGAGCGTCGGCGCGATACGGGCGTTGATCTGGCCGTTGGCCGCGATCGGCACGAGCGCAGGCACCCATGCAGCAAGGATCCAGGCGACGCCGACGGAAACGGCAACGCCGCCCGCGACGGTCGCGAACGCAAGGGAGACCCTGCGGGGCCACCCGTTGACGATACCGACGCTGACGCCCATGATCGGTGTCATCAACGGCGCGACGAGCATCGCTCCGATCACGACGGCAGTGGAATCGGCCATGATGCCGAGAGTGGCGATCGCTGTCGACAGGATGAGGAGGGCCCAGAATCCCACTTGTTTCTGCGTTCGGTCCGGATTCTCGAAGAACAGGTTGTCGACGACGCTCTGGCGCATCTCGTCCCCGACATCTCGCTGGCTGAACCACTCTTTGAGGAACGACATCGTCTCGATGTTGGGGTCGACGTCGGCATCGCGGGCAACGGTGACGCCCACCGACAATGAGATCGCGCCCGAGACGATCGCAACGCCGGCAATAGCGAATATGGAACCCCCGACGATCGCTTCCGGGATGATGAAGATGATCACCCCGAAGGCTGCGGAAAGGAAGCCCCGGGTCATGTCGTACGTCCAGGTCTCCTTGGTGAGGCGCGTTCGGATCGCAGCGAAGGCGGCGAGAAAGCCGCGCACGAAGAGCACGGCACCCACGACCAGTGAGATCAGCCTGATCGTCTGGTCCGTAAGCACCACGAGCACGACCGCACCAACGATGTACAGGAACCCGATCAGCATGCCGACCCAGGATCTCGGTCTGGAACGCCAGGCAGCCTTGATATCGGTGAATCCGAATACGGCCAACGCCCCGGCCACGGCGAGGCCGAGGAAGAAATGGGATGCCTTCGGCGCAGCGAGTGCGAAGAGGCCAAGGCCGATCAGCACGACTCCCCGTATCGTGGAGTTGTTGACGTACGCCATCAGTGGGGTGCTGACGTCGTCTCTATCGGAACTCACTGTCATCGCTGGTTCTCCCCTGGATCGCCGTCTTCGTCGATCAACTTGATGAATCTCCGCTTCCCGACCTGAAGGACCGCACCGGTGAGCGTGTCCCTTGCGACGGACTCCTCGATGATACGCGTTCCATCGATCTTGACGGCACCCTGAGACAGGAGACGCCTTGCCTCGCTGTTCGACCTCGCCAGACCCGCATCGGAGATCAGCCCGGGCAACCACACAGGGTCGGTCGGTGCGAGCCCGATCGAGGGGACTTCGTCGGGGACTCCCTTCGCCCTGAACATCGTGTTGAAGGTGTTCTCGGCGGCCGGGCCTGCTTCCTCTCCGTGGTATCGCTCAACCACGGCCCTGGCGAGTCTACGCTTCGTGTCTCCTGGATGCAGAGTGCCGTCTGCCAGACCACGACTCACGGTATCGACCTCGGTCCTGGGGGCTCCGGCGGCGAGTCGGAACCACTGGGGCATCAGCTCATCGGGAATGGACATCGTCTTGCCGAACATCTCGCTTGCGGTGTCACGCACGGAGATGTAGTTACCGAGAGACTGTGACATCTTGTGGACGCCATCCGTTCCGACGAGCAGCGGAACCGTTGCTACCGATTGGCCTGGCTGGCCTGCCTTCTCCTGAAGGTCCCTGCCCATGAACAGGTTGAGCAGCTGGTCGTTCCCGCCGATCTCCACATCAGCGTTGACGGCGACCGAGTCTGTTCCCTGCAACAGCGGGTACATGAACTCGATCAGCGAGATCGGTTCGTTCTCCCTCCAGCGCTTTGCGAAGTCCTCCCTGTCCATCAGGCGTGACACCGTCACCTTGGCGGTCATTTCGAGCACGTCTGCCATGTCCATGGCGCCCAACCATTCGGAGTTTCGCCGTATCTCGAGGGGTTCGGGGAGCAGCAGCGACTTGACCGTCGGCAGGAACTGCTCGATGTAGTCGTTCACCTCGTCTGCCGAGAGTCGTTTACGTGTGGCGGACTTGTCCGTTGGATCACCGACCTGTGCGGTGAAATCGCCGAGGATCAGAACAGCGGTATGTCCCATCTCCTGGAACCTGCGCAGCAGGTCGAACACGACAGCCCACCCGAGTGTGACGTCCGCGGCGGTGGGATCGATGCCGAGCTTGACTCGCAGCGGCTTCTCGCCTTCGAGTTGGGCGAGGAGTGCGCCTTCGGGAAGCGTGACGTCGACTGTTCTGGTGATGTACTCGAACTGTTGCGACGGCGATGGCATACTCGCAGCAGGGTACACAGGTGCCGCGGCGTCTCGTCCCCTATGTGACGGCGGCCACGAACCTCCACGGTCTCTCCGTGGCTTTGGAGATACCGATCCGTGGCGTTGTCACATAGGGAATCTGGCGACCGTTGCCCAGCGAAAGCGATACGCCACCCTCGCCGAGAGCAGACCCGCTCATGGAACCGTCGATCGCCAACGCCTGGGTGAGCTTTCCCGGCCCGTCAGCGAGGTGGTCTGAACGGCCTCGGCGCGCCACGACGACATCGAGGCCTTTGGCCACGCGGCCTCCGCGGATCAAAACGGCCTGGGCGATACCGAGGTCGCCCGTCACGATGTTGACACACCAGTGAATGCCGTACGATCGATAGACGTAGATCGTGCCTGCCCGGCCGAACATGGGATCGGTTCGTTCCGTTCTGCCTCTGTACGCATGGCTGGCAGGGTCATCAGCGCCACAGTACGCCTCGACCTCGTTGATGACGATCTCAACGAGACTGCCGGCCACGGCCGTTGAGATCCGTGCTCCGATAAGGCGGGGCGCAACGTCTGGTGCTGAACCGCCGAGCGCAGCGACCATGCCGTCGTCGATCAGAGTTCGCCTCGCAGGGTGGCTCCGGTCGCTGCGGTCACCGCATCTGCGATCGCCTTGCGCACCGGCCCTGCCTCTTCGTCGGTGAGTGTCCTGTCCGCGGCACGCAGACGGAAGTTGATCGCATACGAAACCAGGCCCTCCCCGACCGACTCCCCAGAGAACACGTCGAAGAGCTGGCTGTGTTCGAGCAGCTCGCCTGCCGCCGCGTTGGCCGCATCGAGTACCGACGCTGCAGGCACCGTGTCTGGTGTTGCGAACGCCATGTCGAACACGACCGGTGGGAAGCTACTCGGGATGACATACTGCCAGTGTCCTGTGTCTGTGACCAGGTCAGCGATATCCATCTCCGCAACCACCACCCGGCCGGATAGACCGAACGATGCCGCGATCGATGGTGTGATCTCCCCCACCGTCCCGATGCGAGAATCGCCCACCATGATGTCGGCACATCGGCCAGGGTGGAACGGAGGCCTGTCGCTCTGACTGAGACTGACGCCACGGAGACCCATCCCGGACGTCACCAGTTCGACGCGGCCCGTGCCATCGTGGACATCGTATTCACGGGTGCCCGTGTGCCACTGGGCGTCCGGCTTTCCCGCAAGGACGAATCCGAACCTGTCTGGCTGGTCCGGGATCTTCCCTGCTCCCTGGAGGAAGACCTTGCCGATCTCGAAGAGCGTTGCTTGCGGGAGCCTGCGCCCGATGTTGGTGGATGCAGCCTTCAACAGGCCAGGGATCAACGATGTGCGCATCACGCCTTCGGTTTCGTTGAGAGGATTCACAACCGCGATCGCGGCCGCAACGGACGCCGGGTCCTCCGGGTAGAGATGTTCCAGGTCGTCAGCGCCGATGAAGGAGAAGGTCAGGATCTCGTACAGCCCTGAGCCCACCAGGATCTCGCGGAGCGTCCGCAGTCTCCGCTCGGTGCCAGGGAGTCCCTCTCCTGGTCCTGATGGCACGGTGTCGGGAATGCCCGCAAAGCCATGCAGCCTGGCGATCTCCTCGACAAGGTCGATGGGTTTGCGAACATCTGGCCGTCGCGTTGGCACCGTCACCGTGAGCGGATCGGTCCCCTCGACGCCGAACGTCAAGCGCTCGAGCAGTGAGGTCGTCTCGGGCGCCGAAAGTTCGATGCCGAGCGTCCGGCTCGTCTCAGATAGTGGGTAACTGATCGTCCAGGGCGTTATGTTCCCGGGGTTCACGTCGACCGGCGACGGGGCGGGTTTTCCGTCCGTGGTCCGGGTGAGCAACTGGGCGACCCTGTCCGCTCCGTTGGGGCAGAAGGATGGGTCCGCGCCCCGTTCGAACCGCCCCGATGCCTCCGAGCGCAGTCCAAGACGCTTCGACGTCATCAGGATGTTCGGGGGATTCCAATAGGCAGCCTCGATGAACACGTCGGTCGTCCCCGCGTGCACCTCGGTGGATGCACCACCCATCACACCACCGATAGCCACAGGCCGGGTTCCGTCGGTCACGACGATGTCCTCTGACATGAGCACGCGTTCCTGGTCGTCGAGAGTGGTGATCGATTCGCCCTCTCTGGCCAGACGCACGACGATCGTGTCACCGAGTCGGTCGACGTCGAATGCATGGGTGGGATACCCGAACTCGATCATCGCGTAGTTGGACGCATCGACCACGTTCGAGATCTGTCGGACGCCGGCGAGCTCGAGGCGTCTGCGCAGCCAGTGTGGCGACGGACCCACGGTTATGCCCCTGACCTGCCTTCCGGCGAACCGCGGGCATACGTCGGCGTCGTCGATGGTGACGGCGACCGATGTCGGTTCACCGTGGGTCGCTACCGAGATCTCGTATGCGCGAAGCGGTATCTCGTACAGGGCAGCCAGGTCGCGAGC
>CAYUJA010000129.1:0-5548 GCA_964444875.1 uncultured Acidimicrobiaceae bacterium
TGAACTCGTCATCTGACGTGCGGTAACACGCGTAGAACGGGGCGCCACCGTCGAGGAGGTTCCCGTGCCGGCTCGGTGACCACAGGCCTGCATTGTGGAGGTCACGGATCGGACCGAGAAGTGCTGCGGCCCCATCGACCATGGCGACGTCTATGACCTGGCCCTTTGCGGTGGTGGCACGCTCGACGAGCGCCGCGAGGATGCCCGTGACGGCGAACATCGCCCCACCCCCGTAGTCACCGATCAGGTTGAGCGGAGGGGTCGGTGTATCCGGTGGGCCGATAGCGGCGAGCGAACCGCTCAAGCCGATGTAGTTGATGTCGTGCCCGGCCATTGCGGCGTATGGGCCGTCCTGGCCCCAGCCCGTCATCCGTGCGTACACCAGGCGCGGATTGCGTTCACACATCTCGAGGGGCCCGATACCGAGCCGTTCAGCGACCCCTGGGCGATACGGATCCACGAGGACGTCCGCGTGGGCGATCAACGTCACAGCGACCTCGCGGTCGGCCTCGTCCTTCAGGTTGAGCGACAGGGTTGGTTTCGGCCTGTGCCCGATCTGTGACATAGCCGCCGGCAGGCCGCTGCCTCCCGGGCGATCGATCTTGATGACGGTCGCACCCATGTCCTCGAGGTGATGACACGCGAACGGGACCGGCCCGATGCCAGCGATCTCGATGACGATGATCCCCGAAAGTGGCGTCGCCGTCATAACGCCCCGATGCGCTGCACGACGAGTGCGAAGAAGCGCTCCGCGTCGACCTGTGTGATGACCGTGGCGTTCGGTTCACCAGCATCGTCATCTACGTAGGTGTTCCCGATCGTCTCTTCGTGGGTCGTGTCGACAGCGACGTGATGCGGGGATCCTTTGAAGATCGTTGGGTCGATGCAGTACGCGATCACGCAGGGGTCGTGCATGGGAGCGGCCTCGATCTCGTACTTGTCGATGTCGTGCTTCTCGTAGTACCGGATCATGCCCGAGGCTGCCAGAGCAACCGGCGTGCCATAGTCCGAGAGCGCCTCGATGTGGCGCGGGAGCATCAGCGCCTTGTGCGTGACGTCGAGCGGGAAGATCGTCAGTGGAACCCCCGAGGTGAAGACGATGTGCGCGGCGTGGGGATCCACGTATGCGTTGAACTCGGCGACGGGCGTCGTGTTGCCTGCCTCGTCGAACGCACCTCCCATCCACAGTATCTCAGCGATCTTGGGCACGATCGCGGGTTCCTTCGCGATCGCCATCGCGATGTTGGTCAAGGGGCCGAGCGGACACAGCGTGACCGTCGCGTCGGGGGCAGCGAGACAGGTCTCGATGATGAGGTCGACAGCGTGGCCGTGCCTCGGTTCAGCGCTCGGCTCGGGGAGATCCGCACCATCGACGCCGGTGGGCCCGTGGACGTACTCTGCGGTGAAGAGCGGGCGCAGGAGCGGGCGCTCACACCCCCGGTAGACCGGGATGTCCTCACGGTCGGCCAGCGCCAACAGCGAGAGGGCGTTGTCGGTCACGAGTGGCTGGGGCACGTTGCCGGCGACGGTTGTGATGGCGTCGACCGTCACCTCTTGCGACGCCACAGCGAGCAAGATCGCAATGGCGTCGTCCTGGCCGGGATCGGTGTCGATGATGATATGGCGGGGCCCGGAGTCCATGCCGTGAGCGTACCGACACCAGACACCAGACACCAGGTCTGGAAGCGAGCCTGCGAGCGGTCGACGAGCGCAGCGAGTCAGCGAGGCGCCAGCCGAGCGAGTTACTGAAACGCCGTGTCTTCCTGCTCGGTGAGGAACTCGTATATCTCCACCATGTCGACGCCGGGGATCGTCTCGACGGGCATCGCAGCGAGCACGTGCGAGTTCGGGCGCACCGAAGGCCATGCATGCCCGTTCCACCGCTCGGCGGCGTCCTCACTGACCGAGCGGCAGCACTCGCCGTCGGGGCACCGTGACACGGAGTGCCTCTCGGTGTTCCATCCCCGGAACCATCGTGCATCCTCGAATCGGGTACCGACCGTTATCGCGTGGGCAGGTTCCCTTCCGAACTCGACGAACGTCGCACACCAGAACGTGCCGTCGCTCGTATCGGTGTACTGGTAGTGGATCGTGAACCTAGATTCGGACACGAACGCCTGGCGTGTCCCCCATTCCCGGCACAACCGCTGCCCTTCGATCGCACCGACGGAGTTCTTCGGGAACGGGACACCGTTGTTCGAGTAGGCCTTCCAGATGATCCCCTGGTCGTCGGAACGTACGAAATGTGTGCCGAGACCGAGATGTTTCGTGGCGAGGTTCGTGAAACGATGCCCCGCCATCTCGTAGGAGACGAAGAAACGGTCCTTGAGATCCTCCACGGAGAGGTTCCTGTCGGCCTTCGCCTCCGTGAGAAAAGGGGCGGCAGCCGACTCAGGTACGAGGACGGCGCCGGCGAAGTAGTTCGCCTCTACCCGCTGGCGAAGGAACTCACCGAAATCGCGGGGGTCTGCGTGGTCGAGTGCGAAATGCCCGAGCGTCTGCAAGATGACCGACCGTGCCTGCTTGGAATCGAGGTTGTCACGGCCACCGACGTAGATCTTGCCGTTTCGGGTGTCGGTCACGGATCGCACGGATGCAGGGATGTCCGGCGTCCTGATCACCTTGAACCCGAAGTGTTCCGCCAGGAGGTTGAGGTCGCCTTTGGACATCGCACCCTGGCCGGTGTAACCGATCGCCTCCACCACGGACGCTGCAAGTTTCTCGATCTCGCGGAAGTAGTTGCCCCGTTGCGTCATCTCCGCCCTGAGCTGGGCGTTCGCTGCACGGGCCTCGTCCCTCGTGAACGGAACAGCGCGGTCGTGCCCTCGCAACTCCTCGTACAGGCGCACGATGTGTTCAAGCGCTGCGTCCGGGATCCGCGACCCTGGTTTGAGATAGGGCAACGACAGGTCCATGTAGGCCTGGTCTGTCTGGGCCCGCTCGATCGCCACCTCGAGTTCGGCCCTGCGCGAGGGCGCCTCCGGCTTGAGGAGGTCGCTCGCATCGATTCCGAAGGCAATGGACAGATCGTTGATGACGCCGAGCCTTGGTTCCTTCTTCCCGTTCTCGAGCAGTGAGAGATACGGCGCCGGTTTTCCGACGATCGCGCCGAGGGCGTCGAGGGTCAGTCCAGCTTGCTTGCGGTAGTGCCGGACCCTCTGACCGAACATCAACAGATCGATTGTTGCCACGAAGAATCCTCTCTGTCACTCCAAAACGAAACTATAGCGTTTCTTATAGCCCCGTGGAGTTGCATTTCTCGCGAAACTATCGTTTCCTTATCCAAGACCGAAAGGGAGACGATGGGCAACGTCACGATCGCTGGACACACTGAGGGCAGATTCACGTCGATACTCACCGACGATGCGGTTGCGTTCCTAGCCGATCTGCACCGACGGTTCAACCCTGTCAGACGCGAACTGCTCGCACGACGCAGGGATCGACAGTCAGCGAACGATGCCGGCATGTCGTTCGATTTCCTCACCGATACCGCCCATGTACGTACCGGAGACTGGGCCGTGCGACCTGTTCCCTCAGACCTTGCCGACCGCCGATGCGAGATCACAGGGCCAACGGACCGCAAGATGGTGATCAACGCCTTGAACTCGGGTGCGCGGGTGTTCATGACGGACTTCGAGGACTCCAACTCGCCGACATGGCACAACATGGTCGATGGCCAGATCAACCTGTACGACGCCATCCGCCGCCAGATCGACTTCACCAACGACGAGGGAAAGGCCTACACGCTCTCGGAAGACCCTGCAGTGCTGATGGTCCGCCCCCGAGGCTGGCATCTCGATGAACGCCACCTGCTCATCGATGGAGAGCCCGTTTCGGCCTCGCTCTTCGACTTCGGGTTGTACTTCTTCCACAACGCAGAGGAACTGCTTTCGAGAGGGTCGGGGCCGTACTTCTACCTGCCGAAACTCGAGAGCCATCTCGAGGCCAGGTTGTGGAACGACGTCTTCGTGCACGCACAGGAGAGGCTCGGCATCGACATCGGCACCATCAAGGCGACCGTCCTGATCGAGACGATCCCCGCTGCCTACGAGATGGACGAGATCCTTTACGAACTCAGGGACCACTCGGGTGGCCTCAACGCGGGACGGTGGGACTACATCTTCTCCGTCATCAAGAAGTTCCGCTCCCGCGAAGGTTTCGCTCTGCCAGACAGGGCGCAGATCTCCATGACCGCGCCGTTCATGCGTGCGTACACGGAACTCCTCGTCCAGACATGCCACAAACGCGGCGCCCACGCCATGGGAGGCATGGCCGCGTTCATCCCATCGCGCCGTGACGCTGAGATCAATGCCATCGCCTTTGCGAAGGTCACCGAGGACAAGGCGCGTGAAGCCGGCGACTGATGCGACGGGACCTGGGTGGCACACCCCGACCTCGTCCCGCTTGTCACGGACATCTTCGACGGCATCCTCGGTGAGGCTCCGAACCAGTTGTCCAAGCAGCGCCCAGACGTGGACGTGTCGGCTGACGACCTCATGCGTTTCGAGGTACCCGGTGGGCGTATCACCGAGGGCGGTGTGCGCCAGAACGTGGACGTGGCGATCCAGTACCTGGCCTCATGGCTACGAGGGGTCGGTGCGGCGGCGATCTACAACCTGATGGAGGACGCAGCTACTGCGGAGATCTCTCGGTCTCAGATCTGGCAGTGGGTGCACTCGTCTTCGACCACGGATGACGGCACATCGATAACCCCCGCATTCATCCGCAAGATCGCAGATGAAGAGACCGACCGTCTCAGGTCGGAACTCGGTCACGAGGTCTACGAGGAATCACGTTTCGAGGAGGCAAGGTCTCTGTTCGAAACCGTGGCGCTCGCCGATGACTTCCCTGACTTCCTGACCCTGCCCGCATACGACATTCTCGAGAAGTGAACCCACGGCCAAAGGAGCGACCATGACCAATGAAGACGCTATCGCCGCACGAGCCGCAGCGATACAGGAGGACTGGGACTCGAACCCGAGGTGGGAAGGGATCGAGCGGGACTACACCGCTGCTGACGTGGTCCGACTCCAGGGTTCGTTCGTCGAGGACCGCACGATCGCAACGGCGATGGCCGACAAGCTGTGGGACCTCCTCACCACCGAGGACTACATCAACGCGCTCGGTGCCATGACCGGCGGCCAGGCGGTCCAGATGGTCAAGGGTGGGCTCCAGGCGATCTACCTGTCGGGCTGGCAGGTGGCGGCCGACGCCAACCTCGCTGGTTCCGTCTATCCCGACCAGTCGCTCTATCCGTCGAACTCTGCGCCGGCGCTCGTGCAGCGGATCAACAACGCGCTCAGGCGCGCAGACCAGATCGAGTGGTCCGAAGGCGACGGTTCGCGTGACTGGATGGTCCCGATCGTCGCGGATGCAGAGTCAGGCTTCGGTGGCGCCCTCAACGTCTTCGAACTGACCAAGGCGTTCATCGAGGCAGGTGCAGCCGCCGTGCACCTCGAAGACCAGCTCTCCTCCGAGAAGAAATGTGGGCATATGGGAGGCAAGGTCCTCATCCCGACCGGCCAGCACGTGCGGACGCTCAAAGCCG
>CAYUJA010000130.1:0-5485 GCA_964444875.1 uncultured Acidimicrobiaceae bacterium
TCTTCCTGTCCCTCGATCTCATCCTCTTCTTCGTGTTCTGGGACCTCAGCCTGGTCGGGATGTATTTCCTGATCGGTATCTGGGGGCACGGCAACGCCCAGCGCTCGGCGCTCAAGTTCTTCCTCTACACCCTTCTCGGCTCGCTCGCCCTGCTCCTCGGCATCCTCGGGATCTACCTCTACACCGACCCGAGAACGTTCAGCATGATCGAGATCATCGAGAGCCTCCCCGTGCCGGTCGGCGGAGTGGCAGCCACGATGATCTTCATCGCGGTCGGCATCGGGTTCGCGGTCAAGACGCCGCTGGTGCCGTTCCATACGTGGCTCCCACCTGCCCATGTCGACGCGCCCGCTCCGGCGTCGACGATCCTCGCCGGCGTCCTGCTGAAGATGGGAACCTACGGCTTCGTGCGGATCTCGTTGCAGATGCTTCCCGAGACGTTCCAGCGTTTTGCACTCCCGCTGGCGATCCTCGCGGTCGTGAGCATCCTGTACGGCGCGCTCGTTGCGCTGGCCCAGACCAACCTCAAACGTCTCATCGCCTACACCAGCGTCAACCACATGGGGTACGTGATTCTCGGTATCTCAGCGGCGGGGGCGCTCGGCCTCGGGAGCGAAGCATCCCGCTCGATCGCGATGACGGGAGCGGTCGTCGAGATGGTCGCCCACGGCCTGATCACCGGTGCTCTGTTCCTGATCTCCGGTTCGGTCCTCGCTCGCGGCAAGACCTACGAACTGGACCAGTACGGCGGTCTTGCGGCGAAAGCGCCGCGCCTGGCGGGGATCACCATGCTGGCAGCGTTCGCCAGCCTCGGGTTGCCGGGGCTTGCGGGGTTCGTGGCCGAGTTCCAGATCTTCGCAGGGACCCTGGGGGTGTTCCCGTGGCTTGCCGCCGTCGGCCTGATCGGCATCGTGATCACGGCCGCCCTGTTCCTGCGCATGATCCAGCAACTCTTCTTCGGAGATCTCCCCGTCAAGTGGGACGGATGGAAGGACCTCAACAGGGTCGAACTCTTCGCCCTGGTGCCGTTGGTCGCGTTCGTCGTGCTGATCGGCGTGATACCGGCGTGGCTGATCCGGGTCATCGAGACCTTCTCCCAGGTCATCGCGCGAGGGTGACATGCATCCGTCTTCGACCCGAGAGTTCCGTCCATGACTGAAGCCATGGGCCAAGCAGCGATCGACGTCCTCCCCGTCCTGATACTGGCGGGCGGTGCCATCCTGCTGATTTTCTACGCCATGTTCGCGTCGCGGGCATTGCAGGTGTGGTCCGCCCTTGGCGCAACCGTGGTGCTGGCAATTGCCGGGCTCGCAAGTGGCTGGTACCTCGGAGACGCACCGGGCATCACGTTCTTCGGCACGTTCGCCGCCGACCAGACATGGCTCTGGGGGACCCTGATCATCCTGGTCGTGACGGTGCTCAGCATCTTGCTGTCGGTGGAGTGGTTCCGATCGGATGCCCGTGAGGGCGAATACTACGTGATACTCGTGCTCTCGGCGCTCGGGGCGATACTGCTCGCCGGTGCTGTGGACCTGATGGAACTCATCGTCGCGATGCTGCTGTCATCGGTCACCGGGTTCACCCTCGCCGCCTATCACCGCAAGTCACGAGCGGCAACCGAGGCCGGTATCAAGTACTACCTGCTCGGCGCCCTCGCGAACGGCGCGATGGTGTACGGGGCGGCGTTGCTCTTCGGACTGGCCGGTGGCACCGGGTTCGCAGAACTGCGCACAGGGCTTGTCGACGCAGACCCGCTGGCGCTCATCGTCGGTTTCGCGATGCTGGCGATCGGCATCGCGTTCAAACTCGGCTCGGTCCCCGCTCATCAATGGATGCCGGACGTGGCCCAGGGTGCGCCGGCCCCCGCTGCAGCGTTCCTGCTCGTTGCTGGGAAGGTGGGGGCACTGATCGTCTTGATGCGACTCGTGATGGTGCTCCCTGAATCGGCCGTGGGATGGCGGCCCCTGATAGCGGTGATCGCTGCGGTGACGATGACACTCGGCAACCTGGCGGCGCTGTGGCAGGAAGACGTGCGGCGCATGCTTGGGTGGTCGGCCGTCTCACAGACCGGATACGGTCTGTTGGCGGTCGTTGCGGTCGGGCGAAGCGACCTCGCCGTTTCGTCGATGCTGTTCTTCCTTGCAGCCTACGCCGTGGGCAACATGGCTGCATTCGGTGTGATCGTGAAATTGCGCGGACTCACGTCACGAGAGTCCTTCCGTGGCCTCGCAAAACCTCATCCCTGGCTGATGGGAGCACTGGTCGTGAGTTTCCTGTCGTTCATCGGGATCCCGCCGCTTGGTGGATTCACCGCCAAACTGCTGTTGATGGGGGCCGTGATCGATTCGGGTTATGCCTGGTTGGCCGTGCTGACCGTCATCAACTCGGTCATCTCGCTGTTCTACTACGCCAGGGTGATGGGCCCCGCGTACTTCGATGATCCAGCCGAGCCACGGCCGCTCATGGGCCGCCTTGCGTCGTGGGCCGTGGGGATAGCCGTCGTGGCCGTCGTTGCCATCGGTGTCATCGCCCAGCCGCTGGCAGCCGCGTGGCAGGCACTGCTCCTTCTCACCGGGTAGCTCGAGCACCTCGTGATGAGCGGCGTCGGCCTCGGAACGTATTGCGTAGTACGAGTGACGTAGCACGACGAGGATGCGCGGACAGGGAGATTCGGTTGGGGGCTTCACAGTCGGAAACCGGAGAACGGCCACTCCTTGCTCGTTGATTCTCGACGTATCTGGGATCCCCCTCTGACCCTCGTTCCTCGGCCCATCTCCCCCAGCAAGCTGGGGGAGAGAACCAGATTGTTTCCCTCCCTCACGCAGCGGGGGAGGTGGCCGAGCGCAGCGAGGTCGGAGAGGGCATCTTCGCATTGTCGGTCGGAAAACGGAGAACGGAGAACGGAGAACGACCGTTCGATTGGCGCCTACCGGTAGGAGGGGGCGACCTGCCCGAACACCGTGAGCCAGTCCGGGACAGATTCGCCGTCGAGTCTGGCTGCGAGTCGTGAGGTGAAGGCGTGCCAACCCGGTGTGTATCCGCCGCACGTCTCATCGGGAAGGCCGGTGTGGATGAGCGTGAGGTCCGTACCTCCATCGGTCGGCGTGAGGGAGTACTGAAGATCGGACTCGACCTCGCCGTTGATGATCCACGTGTGTGCGAAGTTGCTGGTCGGCTCCCATCGTGTGATCGTGCCGCTGACCTTCTGGTCGTCGTCGAACTCGATCTCAACAGCACCGCCCTCGCGGCCGTCGACGCTGGCCGATACCGCAAGCCAGGACATCAGCCCGTCTCCCGTCGTGAGCGCCTCCCAGACACGTTCGGGTGCTGCGTTGAGGGAACGCCGGAACGTGATCACGTTCACGTCGTCGACCTTGCTGAGTGTTCCTGTCTCTCCGTACATGTTCGTCATCCTTCCTCGAGATGGCTCTCGAGTTTGTCGAGTCGGTCGGTCCAGAACCGGCGGTAGTGCGTCAGCCAGTCGTCGAGTTCGGCGAGTGGAGCCGTCTCGACGTGGTAGACCCGCCGTTGGGCGACGGTTTCGGACCGCACGATGCCGGATTCTCGGAGCACCCGCAGGTGCCTCGAGACCGCCGGCCTGCTGACAGGGAACCGCTTCGCGATCGTCCCCGCATCCTGTGGATGCTCCAGAAGGACCTCCACGATCTCTCTACGAATGGGATCGGCCAGCGCCACTAGTACCTGCATGGGCTGTATGTAACTATATGGTTACATACAATGTCAAGAGATTCTTGAATACGCAATATTCTTGTGGCCACAGGCGGCCACGATCAGTTCGATGTTCTCCCGGTTGCGATCGACCACAGTCGCCCGATACTTCCCACCGTGCCGAGCGGGCTGACACGCGGCCCGTAGGGGGTCCCCTTGGGGACAGCGACCGGGAAGGCGCCCGCATGGATCTCGAAGCGCATCGGCGGTTCCATGCTGACTGCCTCTCCGTCGATTCCGATCGCCACCGGCAAACCGGACCGGACATCGAAGGCCGACTGTTCCCACTGCCCCCAGCCTCGGAATCGTTCGATGGCGCCAGCGGCCCACAGTGTCCCCATCTCCACAGCCGCGGCTGGGGTTGGCACGGTCAGGGCGATGATGCCCAGCCGACCCGAGTCGAGCCGCGAGCGCTTACCGATGTCGAGTGGCCCTCCCTCGACCTCGTATCGGCCGCTGCTGACCATGATGAGGTCGGCTGAGTCGTGATCCTTGCCGTACCGATCGGTGTAGCGGAGGTCGAACTTCTCTCCAGAAGCCTCGAGTGATCTCAGCTTCTCCTGCAGTGTCTCGAACTTCGCGTCGCGGTAGGCGGGATCGCTCACGGTCTCGGCGTACAGGCCCAATGACGCCACGTTCAGGAACACCCTGTCGTTGACCGTCGCGTGGTCGATCATCCGGAGTTCACCATCGAAGGCGTCGAGTGCTCCTACCAGGTCAGCCCGGTCGAGGCCGAGATCACGTGCAAAGTGGTTCCGCGTGCCCGCAGGAATACACACGAAGGGGACTCCAGCATCGATCGTCGCTGTGGCGACGTAACCGAGCGACCCGTCGCCACCTGCGACACCGACCACATCTGCCCCATCGTCGATGGCTTCCTTGGTGAGTTGCGTAAGGTCTTCGCCACGTTCGAGCACCCGAACGCGGATACCCCGCTTCGCAGCGATCGCCGCGATGTCAGCGCTCGTCGCCTTGCCGCCGCCTGACTTCGGATTGATGAAGAGAACGGGGTGTTTGGCGGCCAAAAGACGGACGACCGGGGCCCGTTGTCGGAGGGCGTAGGCCCCGAGGAACGCGATAGCTGCCATGGACAGCACCGCAGCCACGAACCCCCACGGAGAGGTCCAGCCGAGCCACAGCAGCGATCCAACAGCAACGATGGCTCCACTTGCAGCGACGGCAATCCAGACACCGCGCGTCCACCCCTTTGCCCGAAGCTCGAAGTACACGGCGAACACGGCGACAACCAGGCCAATCCACGCAACGAGCAGCAGTGGGAGGTTCTTCAACGCAAGACCGAGGGCGGCGACACCGAGAAGGGCAAAGAGCACCAGCGTAACGATGGCAGCAACCCTCTGAGAAAGGCTCGGTCGCGAGTTCGAATCCATGGTCACACGATACCAATCCGTTTGTCGCGAGCTTCTAAACTAGTCGCACATGAACACCGAATCCCAGGACCAGGGACCTAACAACCGGGAGACCCTCGATCGACTCCGCGAGGTCGATGAGGCAGCGTTCCAAGCGGTAGCCGGATGGCGAAGCCCCGTGCTCGATTCCGCCATCCCGATCCTCTCGCAGTCGGCCAACAACGCGGTGCTCTGGATGGGAACCGCTTCCCTGATCGCAATTCTTGGTGGCCGCAGAGGCCGTCGTATCGCTGCCGAGGCTCTCGTCGCTGTCGGCGTCACTTCGGCCGTGGCGAATCTCGCTGCCAAGAACCTCGTGAGACGGACCCGTCCCGCATCCAGCGTTCCGA
>CAYUJA010000131.1:0-5395 GCA_964444875.1 uncultured Acidimicrobiaceae bacterium
CTCCATGGATCTCGTGTTTTCCGTTCGAAGACGCTTGGTACTTGGTACTTGGTACCTGGTACCTGGACAGAGTCTGCCTCGACCAGATACTAGGTACCAGGTACTGTCTGTTCCTCTGGCCACATTGTACGGAGGAACCGGGTAATCACGGTTGCCGGCGACTCGGGAGGATTGCGGAGGTAGAGCGTATCGCCGCGCAAGAGGGAACCGCGGGCGATCCGTTCGAGACGCACCTCCTGGGATGCCTTCATCGTCACAGGCGTGATCCGTACTTCTCTGCGGTTCTGCACGATCTCAGTGATCCCGATCCTCATGGCTTCGACACGGAGCCTGGCGATGTTCATGAGTTCCTCAGCTGCGTCTGGCAGCGGACCGAATCTGTCCTGCCACTCCGCGACGACATCGTCGATACCGTCGGTTGTCGTTGCGGTGGCGAGGCGCCTGTACGCCTCGAGCCTGGTCTCGACGCCAGGTGCGTAGCTGTCTGGTAGGTGGGCGTCGACCATCAGGTCGATCCGAATGGGGTCTGGCTCGTCAGCGATACCTTCTCCCCCTGTGAGCTCGCGTACAGCGTCCGCGACGAGTTCCGTGTACAGGTCGAAACCGACGGCAGCGATGTGGCCGGACTGCGTCTCTGAAAGGATGCTACCGGCACCTCTGATCTCGAGGTCACGCATGGCGAGTTCGAAGCCGGACCCGAGGTCGGCGAACTGCCCGATCGCTTCGAGCCTTCTGTATGCCGTCTCTCCGAGCCGTTCCTCGGGTGGATGCAAGAGGTAGGCATATGCACGCTGGGATGAGCGCCCGACCCTGCCCCTGAGCTGGTACAACTGGCCGAGCCCGAGGCGGTCTGCCCGCTCGACGATCAACGTGTTGACCTGTGGGATGTCGAGGCCCGACTCGATGATCGTCGTCGCAACGAGCACGTCGTACTCGTGGTTCCAGAAATCGTACATGATCTGCTCGAGTTGACCCTCGCTCATCTGGCCGTGTGCGATGGCGAACCTGGCATCGGGTACGAGTTCCCTGAGCCTCACGACGGCGTGATCGATCGACTGAACCCTGTTGTGAACGTAGTAGACCTGGCCCTCACGCAGCATCTCTCTGCGGATCGCGGCCGAGACGGCCATCTCGTCGGATGGCCCGACATACGTCAATATGGGGTGACGGTCCTGCGGGGCCGTCCGGATGCTCGATACGTCCCGGATCCCCGTGAGCACCATCTCGAGCGTCCGCGGTATCGGGGTCGCCGTGAGCGTCAGGACGTCCACACTGGCCCGCAGATCACGGAGCGCGTCCTTGGCCTGGACGCCGAAACGCTGCTCTTCATCGATGACGACGAGTCCGAGGTTCGGGAACTCGAGGTCGCGCGACAACAGCCTGTGCGTTCCAACGACGATATCGACGGTGCCGTCTGTGATCCCGGCGACGACCTGCTTCTGTTGTCTTGGTGTCAGGAACCTCGACAGCATCTCGACCTTGACGGGATACGGGTCGAAACGTTCCTCGAAGTTCACGAAGTGCTGCTGTGCGAGCAGGGTCGTCGGTACGAGCATCACCACCTGCTTGCCATCCTGGACCGCTTTGAACATCGCTCGCAGCGCGACCTCCGTCTTCCCGAAGCCGACGTCGCCGAATATCAGCCTGTCCATGGGGCGCTCAGACTCCATGTCGGACTTGACGTCGGCGATCGCAAGCAGTTGGTCTGGGGTTTCCTCGTACGGGAAGGCAGATTCGAACTCTCTCTGCCACGGCGTGTCCGGCGAGAACGCATGCCCCGTGGCCGCTGCCCTCTTCCTGTGGAGTGCTACGACCTGGTCCGCAACGACGGAGACCTCCTTTTTCACCCTGGCGCGAATCTGGCTCCAGTCACCCCCGCCCATACGCGAGAGGCGGGGGGATTCGCCACCGGCGTACCTCGTCACCGCAGCCAGTTGATCGGTCGGGACGTACAACCTGTCCTGGCCTGCGTACTCGACGAGCAGGTAGTCCCTCTCGACCCCGGAGATCTCCCTATGCACGAGGCCGGCGAATCTCCCGATACCGTGGCGATAATGCACGACGAAGTCACCGGGGGTGAGATCGCGGTACGCATCGGCACTCTGGCGTCGTGTCCCGCGCCCTGCACTGCGGTGGGACCTCCGTCGTCCTGCGACCTCTCGCTCGCCGACGACGCCGAAACCGAGCGCAGGGAACACGAACCCATCGTGGATACCTATCGCGGTCACTGCAGCCATCGGCCCGTCAAGATCGTCGACGACGGGCAGGTCGGCGCCGTGCTCGCCCAGGATGCTCGCAACACGTTGAGCCGCCGCCACACCGTCCATAGCGACAACGATGTCGACGGACCTGGTCTTCCACCGGTTGATCGCGGCTGCAACCGATTCGGGGTCGCCAGGCACCGCATCGAGGGTCCTCACCTCGTACCCCTCGTCTCCCGGCCCGGTCGGGTGCGGTGGGGCCTCGACGACCCTGTCCGACACCGCATCGAGGTCGAGGGGCAGGTACAGCGGAGGATGTTCCTCTGCGTCGGGGCTGTCCATCCCCCATGTACCGGCCAGTGCTTCGGCGAGATCGGCCTCTTCCCGTATCAGGTCACGTGCCCTCTCGGCACACCGATTCGGGTCGAACACGACGACGGGACCGTGAGATTCGTGTAACGCCGTGATCGGGGGTGCGAGCCACGGGAGCCAGGACTCCATGCCCTGGAACGTCACGCCCTCTGCCATCCGGTCCCACCGGTCGGCTGCCCATGGTGCCTCGCGCAGCAACTGGTCGGCCCGCGCCCGTATCGAGGCGTCGAGGACGAGTTCCCTGGCGGGGAACACCTCAACCTGCTCGCGGTGGTCTCCGGAGCGCTGGGTCACCGGTGAGAAACACCGGATCTCGTCGATCGTGTCTCCCCAGAAGTCGAGCCTGATCGGTTCATCTGCGTTCGGTGCGAAGACGTCGACGATCCCGCCCCTCACCGCCATGTCCCCTCGCGCTTCGACCCTGTCCGTTCTCGCGTACCCGAGGCCGGCCAGAGACTCGACGACCGCGTCGAGGTCGTAGTCCATGCCACGTTCGAACACGATGGGTTCGACCGTTGTCGGTGAGAGGCGTTGGGTCACAGCACGGGTCGAGCCGACCACGACGAACGGATGGGTGCTACCGAGTCGGTAGCGCGCCTCTATCCGCTTGGCCATCGTTGAGACGTTGGGCGACACGTGCTCGAACGGAAGCGTTTCCCATGCGGGTAGGTGTGCAACGTGTGTTGTGAAGAGCGCTACGTCCTGGGCGAGGTCCTCCGCCTCTCGTTCTCCCGCCACCACTGCAAGCACCGGTGCGGGGGCGCGCATGGCGATGCCGGCAAGGACGATGGCGCGCGCGCTCGGCGGCACAACGACTCGACCGGGTACCTGAGGATCGAGATCGCGCCGCCACCGTTGCACGAGCGCTGAAAGGGGTGCCTGCACCACCCGAGCAGAGTAGTGCCTCTCAGCCGACAGCCGACAGCCGACAGCCGACAGCCGACAGCCGACAGCCGACAGCCGACAGCCAGAAGAAAACCGTATTACGTATTACGTTCTGCTGACGTATCCCTCGGCGACGAGCCACTCGACCGTGCGCGAGAAGGTCTCGTCGGCAGGCCGGAAGGCCACACCCAGGTCGCTGGTCGCCTTCGATGCGTCGAACCGGTGGCCGTGGAGCAACGTGGCAACGAGCGCGGGGCAGATACCCGCCTCGGGCCGGATCCTGCTCGCCATGTACGACAACGGAATCCCGATCGCCTTGACGAGTCGCGCATCCACCCAGCGGGGCCTGATCTCCCTACCGGTCATCCCGGCGGCCACCGAAACAGCATCAGCGACGGTGACCGCTCCAGCCGACAGCAGGTATCGCTCCCCCCGCCGGCCACTCGTGGCAGCGGCGATGTGCCCGGCCGTACAGTCCTCGATGTCGACGATCGACACGTTGGTGTTCACGAGGATCGGGCGGGATGCGTTCAGCACGCGGACCAGGATCTCTGCCGATCCGGTCGCTCTCCCCGGACCCTGGACGGATGATGGGTTCACAGCGACGAGGTCGACACCGCGTACATCTGCCTCAGCGAAAGCTGCGACCTCGGCGAGGTACTTGGACCGTGCGTAGGGCGAAAGGAACGTGCCACCATGTGGTGTGTCCTCCCGCCCGATGGTCCCCGATGGCTCGCCGATCGTTGCAGCCGACGATGTGTACACGACCCGCTCAACGCCCGCTGCCGCCGCGGCGGTGATGACCGAGCGGGTCCCCTCCACGTTGACCCTGTCCATCGCTGCAGCCTCGCGGGGGCACGTGTCGTTCACCCCCGCAACATGAAAGACCGTGCGTGCCCCCTGCATCGCCTCGTGAAGACCCTCACTGTCGAACAGATCACCCCGGACAGGAGTCGCTCCGAGTTTCGCCACCTTGCCGGCAGCGGTTGAGGATCGCACCAGCGCATCGACCTTCCACCCCGAGTCGACGAGGCGACCCAGGAGATGCCCCCCGACGAGGCCACTTCCTCCAGTGAGGAAGGCGTCACTCGATCTTGTCACGAGGGGAAAGGACGGATCGGAACCGAGAGAAGTAGTCTCCGGCTGAGATGATGGTGACGATGACCGCTGCCGCCATAAACCACTCGTCGAGCCTCCACGGGCCGATCATGATGTCCAGGTTCAAGATCGCAAGCGAGATCGCGACGAACTGGATAGTCGCCTTCCACTTCCCCCACATCGACGGCGGTACCGTGCCCTGGTCGAGGGCGGCGAGGGACCGCAGGCCCATGATCGCGATCTCCCTGCCAACGATGATGAAAGCGAACCAGATGTTCGTGTAACCGACCGCCACGAGGGCTATCAATGCACCGGTCACGAGGATCTTATCGGCGACCGTGTCGAGGAACGCCCCGAGGGTCGTCGTGATCCGCCAACGCCGTGCCAGGTAGCCGTCGAGAAAGTCGGTGATGGCGGCAACAGCGAACACGATCGTGGCGATGATCGATACCGTCGTGTCCCCCGGCGACGCGACGATCAACGCCATCGCAACCGGGGTCAGCAACAGGCGAAGGTACGCGAGCAGGTTCGGGATCGACATCGCTCGTCAGCCTATCGGTGGTACCGCTTCTGCGTCGTCTGTCAGTCCGTGATCCAGCCAAGCGAGCGTTCGAGCGCCTTGTCCCAACCGGCTACGAGGGCATCACGCTGCACTGTGGAGATCGACGGGTGATACCTGGCATCCTCTGTCCAGTGCTCGACGACCTCGTCGGTAGACGACCACACACCCGATGCCAGGCCCGCACCGTACGCAGCACCGAGCACGGTCGTCTCGACATTCGCCGGAAGGACGACGTCGATCTGGAGCACGTCGGCCATGAACTGCATCAACAACGTGT
>CAYUJA010000132.1:0-5355 GCA_964444875.1 uncultured Acidimicrobiaceae bacterium
AGAGTTCCACAGCCGAGGGCACGGACACGGAAGGTCGGGGCAACGCCGCCCTCTTTTGCCGCGTGTGGCCCGACGCCCGCGAGAAGCTGCTCGGAGTGGTCACCGGCGAACTGACGATCCAAAATCAGGAGACCGACATCGCGATCGCGCGATTCCTGGCCGATGTCGACTCGACGGTACCGACCGAGATACGCGCCGAATGGAACCAGGCGTACGCGACGTACCAACAAGTCAGCGACCTTCTGTTCCTCACCGGATACAGCGAAGGCACGATCCGTGCCGTCCACCTCGAGATGGCGTTCGGCGATGCAGGGCCGGAGGCCGCGGTCGCCGACACGGAAGCCGCAGTCGCCGTCATCGACGACTGGGCCATCACCGCGTGCGGCGACTTTGCGTCGCGGTGGCCGGAACTCGAACGGATCCTCGGGATCGACGATCAAAGCGCCTTGCCCGAGTTGGGTCAGAACATCGACCGGTACGAAGCTGCGATGGCTGTGGGCGAACGACTCGTCCCCGACGAGATCGCCGGATACTGGAATATCGCCGCGGGGTACCAGCGCGCGTACTTCGAGTTCGCGCGCAGCATGGATTTCGATCCCGAGAACATACCGGAAGGCGAAGAGGGGGAAGAGCTCTTCGTCGAATTCGTAGGAGTGCCCTGGGATGAGGCCCGCGAGGCGGTGGACGGCGCAAGGGAGAGGATCTCGTCGTGGGTCGAGGCCAACCCCGGCACGGTCATCTCCGGGACTTCCGGTGGCCCGGGTTCGGTCACCGTCCGGATCATGCCGCAAGACCACCTCACCAACCGGACGCTGCTCCTGGCGCTTCTGCCTCCGGGAACCAACTTCGCCACAGTACGGAACCTTGACCCCTACGTGGCTGCGAGCTGCGCCGGGATCAACGATTCGCCTGAAGAGTGGGAACGGTGGCTGGCAGAGGTGGCTCCACAGGCCGCTGAGGCCGGCATGAGTCCTGAGGAGTTCGCACTGACCCAGGTTCCGTACTGGTACTTCTTCCATCCCCTCCGCCCGGTCGCTGCCGTGGGCGAGTACTTCCAAGCGAGTGTTTGTTTGCACATACCGGACGAGGCAGAAGCAGCCCTGGTCCCCGGCGGTGCCTACGAACTGTTCGTCGGCGCCTACATCGGCGAACCCGGCAACTACGGTCTCTACCTCTCCGCCCCGCAACACTGCCTCCAGTTCCCTGTAACCGTCGACGGGGACACCGTCGTCGATCTCCCCGAACTCGAACCATGCGAACTCGAGCCGCTCGGAAGCCCCGAAGAGATCGCCAGGAGGACCCCACCGCCCGTAGAAGCCGGCGGGACGCTGCGAGTGGTGGTCGACAGCGCCCTCCAGCCGGACGGGTTCGGCTTCTGCCGCCTGGACACCGTCCTGCTGCCGGCGGGGACGACCCTCAACGACATCGGCCGCGGCCACGCCTGGCCGTCCGGAACCTTCAACCTCCACCGAGGCGACCCTCGCACCATCGAGGGAACCGAGGAACGCTGGGCCAGGGCGCCGGGACTGGTGCCCATCCTGTCCATGCCGCCTTCCGGTACCGGTGAAATGATGGTCAACCCCAACATCCGCCCCGACGGGCCGTGGGACACCCGATTCCCCGACCCGGTAGCCCTATCAGCAGGCAGCTACGACCTCCGCTTCGAGAACTGGTGCGAGAGCGAACCCGGCGAGGAACAAGATGATGACAATGTTCGCCATCGCTGTGGCTTCGTGGCGGTCGAAGTCGACGGCGCCACCATCGTCGAGATGCCCGAACTGGGGGTATGCCCGTGACCGCCGCCATCGAGACCCGGGGCCTCCGTAAGCGATATCGCAGGGTGGAGGCGCTCTGCGGTCTCGATCTTGAGGTCCCTGAGGGGTCGATCTGTGGTTTCCTCGGGCCCAACGGGGCGGGAAAGACGACGACGATGAAGATCCTCCTGGGCCTCATCCAACCATCCGAAGGGTGGGCGTCGATCCTCGGCAACGACCTCGACACCAACAGCCTCAGCACCCGGTCCCGCATCGGCTATCTCCCCCAGGATCCATCGTTCTTCCGACGGTCCACGGTACGAAACGTGCTGCGGTTCGTCACCCACCGCTATCTCACAGGGTCCAGGTCGGATATCGCGGCCAGGGTCGATGAGACCCTCGCCCTCGTCGGCCTCGACGACCGCGCGGACCGGAAGGTGAAGGCACTGTCTGGTGGTGAGCTCCGGCGTCTCGGAATCGGTCAGGCAGTGATCGGACACCCCGATCTCCTCATCCTCGATGAGCCATCCGTCGGTCTCGACCCCGAGGGCCGGCGCCAGGTGCTGGATCTCCTCGACGACCTCAGGGGGAAGATGACGATCTTCTATTCGAGCCACATCCTCGACGACGTGGAACGCGTCGCCGACCACGTCGTCGTTCTCGATCACGGCAAGATCATCGACCAGGGACCGATGAGCCGGTTCCTCGGCGGCTCATCGGTCGCCTACGTGGTGTCGCTCGACGGCGACGGGGCCGGTGTCATCGATCGTCTCGGCCACGAGCCGTGGGTGACGGCGATCCGACCCATCGGTACAGGTAGGTGGGAAGTCGAGGCGGTGGACCGTGCCGCCGCAGAACGCGGGCTCCTGCGCACCCTGGCCGGTGGCAACACGACACGGGTGACCGAGCTGAGGCCGACACAGCGCAACCTCGAGGACATCTACCTCGACCTCGTGGAGGTGGGCGATGACGAGTGACACAGCAACGCTGCAACGCATCGAGACGGCGCATCCCCTTCGCGGGCTGGGCGGGCTGCTCACTGTCGAGCTTCGGGTCTGGTTCCCGTGGCGGACCCTGTTCCTCGCCATTGCCGGCTTCGGCGTGTTCGCCCTGGTCTACGTACCGTGGCGGGCCAGTGGAGTGAACCAGCTCGGGGCGCTGATCTATTTCTTCCTCGGCTTGTGGATCACCATGCTGCTGCTCTCGGCGGTGTCACTCACCGAAGGTTCGGTGCTGGGCGAGATCGAGCGCGGCACCGCATCCTGGCTCGTGGGGATGCCGATCGGTCGGCCTGCCGTGGTCGTCGCCAAGTTCCTCGCCGCAGCGACCGGCATTGCGGTGACCGTCTTTGCAACCGGCGTTCCCGTCTACCCGATCCTTGCCTCCGCCTCGCGGGTGGGCCAGACCGAGTTCACCGTATCGGAGCTCACAGAGGTGACCGCGGCTCCGATCGGAAAGTGGGGCGTGTACACGACCCTGCCCGATTGGGGCACCTACCTCGCCATGCTCGGAGCTCTCTCCATGTTGCTCGCATTCGTCGTTGCCGTAATGATCCTGCTCGGGACGACGATCCGCTCGCGAACCGCGGTGTTCGGTCTCGGTTTGGCCGTCGTCGGAATGTTCGGTGCGGGGGCGTTCGCCGGGTCGTTTGCGGCGGCTTCGCCTGGCGGTTTGATCGTCGCCATTGCCAACGTCGCGCAGGGCAACGAGGCCGCATTCGCGGCGCCGATTGCTTCGACGCTCCTTTGGACCGGCGTGGTGCTGCTCCTCGGAGTGTGGCGTTTCGGCCGGAGGGAACTGCCATGACCGCTCCGGCCATCGAGATTCGCCAATTGCACAAGCGGTACCGCAAGGTAGAAGCGCTGCGCGGTCTCGATCTGGAGGTCCCCGAAGGGTCGATCTGTGGCTTCCTTGGACCAAACGGTGCAGGCAAGACGACCACGATGAAGATCCTCATGGGACTGATCCAACCGTCGGGAGGGTATGCGGCCGTTCTCGGCCACGACGTTCGAACCCGAGGCTTGGTGGCCCGGAGCAGGATCGGCTACCTGCCCCAGGACCCCGTCTTCCCACTCAACCAGACGGTGCGCGGAGTCGTCTCGTACGTCGCTCACCTCTATCCGGGACATCCTCGTGGTCGGGCGCTGCGCAAACGTGTCGACGACCTCCTCGATCGTGTCGGCATGGCGGACAAGGCGCGCCGCCGTGTACGTGGGCTCTCGGGTGGTGAGCGGCAACGCCTCGGGGTGGCCCAGGCGCTCATCGCAGACCCGGACCTCGTGATGATGGACGAGCCCTCAGCCGGTCTCGACCCGGTAGGGCGTCGTGACATGCTCGACCTGATCGCCGAGATCGGCGGCGACGCCACCGTGTTCTACTCCACACACATCCTCGACGACGTCGAACGCGTCAGCGACACCGTGGTGATGATCAATGCCGGAAGAGTGGTCGCACAGGGGCCGCTCGACTCGATCCTGCAAGGCTCCGATTCGGACTACACCGTGCGGCTACGCGGCGAGACGAATGACATCCTCGCCAGACTGACTGCGGAGCCATGGGTCAAAGCCGTCGAAGCGAGCCACCTAGGCGAGACCGAGCAGTGGCGGGTGAGCGTGAGCGACGAGGCCGCAGCTGCCGACCGGCTCGTGCCAACCCTCCTTACCGACGACCGCTGCGACGTCATCGAGTTCCACCTCAGCGACCGGCGCCTCGAAGACACATACCTGGATATCGTGGGGGCAGACGATGGCAACTGAGGCTCGAAGCAGCATTGTCGGCCTCAACGGATCGGGGGGCGTGTTCCGCGGCGAATCGAATCGCTGGCTCGGGCGCCGGGGTTTGTTCCACCTCGTCTTCTGGCTGCTGCTGATCGACGGATTGCTCTATTTCACCGTCGTCACCAAACACATGCCATTCGGTGGCCTCGGATTCGAATCACTCATCGGCATGCTGGCGATCTTCCCCATCCTCGCAGCCATCGTGCTCACCGAGGCGATGGTTGTCGGCGAGTACCACAGCGGCATCGCCTCCTGGACGGCGTCGAAACCAGTGCCACGGTCGGGATACGTCATCGGCAAACTCGCTGCACTCTGGGTCACACTGTCGGCAATCGCGATCTTCATCCCCGGCCTGGTCGCCTACTGGTGGCTGCCGAAGGTGCAACCGTATCGATTCGTCATCCCCGAGGCGCCGCCGCTGGGTCGGTTCCTCGCCACCCTTCTCCTTCTCTCTCTTGCCGTAGGGTTCTTCATCGCGCTGACCGGGTTCCTCGGGACGCTGATTCGACGCCGCGGCGTCGTCGCCCTGATCGCCCTGATCGCCTGGGTGGTGATACGGGTCCCGCTACTTGTGCCGTGGGATGATTGGAGCCGGTACACGCCCTCGGGTCTGGTCGGCGCAGATGTCGGGCAGTGGATTCCGGTGACGGAGTACGTCTACGGCGACCCTTTGGGTGCGCCGAGCGCAGTGCTCTGGACGATCGTTGCCGCCGCCGCGTTCATCGCCGGAGCTGCGCTGATCTACCGGCGCCTGGAGCTGTGACCGGGCGCCTACGCGGGTCTTGGCTGAAGCCGGCTTCCCGAACCCGTTCACGCCACCGAGA
>CAYUJA010000133.1:0-5346 GCA_964444875.1 uncultured Acidimicrobiaceae bacterium
TGCGGTTCACTGCAAGTGGAGTAGCGATGGCCCGAGTTCGCCTTGCCGTCAACCGGCGGTACCGAGACCGCAACAACGAGTGGCAGGAAGAGACGAGCTTCTTCGGCGGGACCTGCTGGCGTGACGTTGCTGAGAACATCGCCGAGTCCCTGACCAAGGGCGACCGCGTGTTCATCACCGGTCGACTCGAGCAACGGAACTGGGAGACGAACGAGGGCGAGAAGCGCTCGGTCGTTGAAGTACGTATCGATGAGATCGGCCCGTCCCTTCGTTGGGCGACAGCGACCGTGACCAAGACACCCCGTTCGGACAACTTCAGCGGTGGTGGTAGCAGCGGCGGTTACGGTGGCGGGAACGCTGCACCGGCTGCACCTGTTGCCAAGACCGACTACGGACCAGACGAAGCCCCGTTCTAACCCACAGTTTCAAGGAGATTCAACATGGCACAGAAGCCAAACTCATCACGGAAGCGCCGTCGCCCCGAGGTGAACCCACGCAAGAAGAAGCGGATCGTCTACAAGTTCAAGGAAGACGAAGTAGTCGACTACAAGGACGTCGCCTTGCTGCGCAAGTTCATATCCGACCGCGGCAAGATCAGGTCTAGGCGCGTTACCGGGCTGTCACCCAAGCGCCAGCGCCAGGTCTCGATGGCGATCAAGAACGCTCGTGAGATGGCGTTGCTGCCCTACACGCAGACGAGGTCCTAGCCATGAAGGTGATCCTCACTAAACCGGTTGACACCCTGGGTGCGAAGGGCGATGTTGTCGACGTGTCCGATGGATACGCACGCAACTACCTGATACCCAGGAAATTCGCCGTCAAGGCATCTGACGGTGCGTTGCGCCAGGCAGAGGCCATGCGCCAGGCCAGGATCGATTCGGAACGCAAGGCCCTCGAAGATGCGAGGCAACTCGGAGAGTCGCTGTCAGGAACGAGGGTCGTTGTGGCGGCACGCGCCGGAGACGCGGGCAACCTCTTCGGGTCGATCGGTCCGACGGACATCGCTGCGGCGATCGTGAAGTTCACGGGCGTCGATATCGACAAGAAGATCATCGTTGTTGCACAGCCGATCAAGGAGATCGGGCTCCACGAGGTCATCCTGGAGCCCCATGCCGAGGTATCGGTTTCAGTGACGCTGGATGTCATCCCTGCGTAGCTGATCCCGATTTCGAACGACAGAAGTGGGCACGCCAGCGGCGTGTCCACTTCGCGTTCAGGCACCCGATGTCGACCGCGAAAAATTCGGAGGCATTACCAGCCTGGAGAGGCCTCGGCTGCCCTTATGCTCGTGACGCTGGCGTCAAGCATCAAAAACGTCCTACCTGACGTTCATGATGGTGGGTGCCACGTTGGCGACGGACACAAGGAGGACCTGTGACAGCGGTCATCGAACCACAGAGCACTCGTTCACCGAGGGTGCCGCCCCACAGCGTCGATGCTGAGGAGTCGGTACTCGGAGCGGTCCTTCTGTCTGGTGACGCCGCCAACGTGGCACTCGAGACGCTCCACGCCGAGGACTTCTACAGGCCGGCACACCAGCAGATCTTCGAGATCATCCGTCTGCTGTTCGACTCCAACGAACCGATCGACGCTGTCACCGTATCTGAAGGCCTGCGCCGGGACGGTTCGCTTGACCGCATGGGTGGCATCGACTTCCTGACCAACCTCATCGACTCTGTGCCGTCGACATCCAACGTCGAGTACTACGCGGGCATCGTCGAGGAGCACTCGCTGCGCAGACGGTTGATGAGGGTCGGTGGCGATATCGGCGTCATCGCAAGCCAGATGACCGCACCGATCGCTGAGGTCGTCGATAGGGCTGAGCAGGCCGTCTTCGCCGTGGCCGAACGCCAGGTAGGGGACGGGCTTCAGGTGATCGACGAACTCCTCGGGCCTGCGATCGAAAAGGCGGAAGAACTCCAGCGCAGCGGTTCTACCGTCACAGGGATCTCGACAGGGTTCCGCGACCTCGATCGCAAACTCGCGGGTCTGCACCCCACCAACCTCATCATCATCGCTGCTCGCCCTGGTATGGGAAAGACGGCACTGGCACTCAACATGTCCCAGAACGTGGCGTTGAACGGCAACACGGTCGCCATCTTCTCGCTCGAGATGAGCCGTGAAGAGGTCGTGACCAGGATGCTGTGTGCCAAGGGCCGCATCGACTCACAGAAACTCCGCACCGGCAACCTCAACGAAACCGACTTCACCAAACTGTCGAATGCCGCCGGCGCCCTGTACAAACAGAACATATACGTCGATGACTCACCCGGCCTGACCGTCACCGAGATCAGGGCGAAGTGCAGGAGGCTCCGTCGTAAGCCAGGCCTCGACCTCGTCGTGGTCGACTACCTCCAGTTGATGAACGGTTCCGGCGAGGAGAACCGCCAGCAGGAGATCGCCATGATCTCGCGGTCGCTCAAGAGCCTGGCACGCGAACTCCACGTGCCGATCATCGCGCTGTCCCAACTCAACCGCGGTGTCGAGTCTCGCGAGGACAAGCGCCCGCGCCTCGGTGACCTGCGCGAATCGGGCGCTGTCGAGCAGGATGCTGACGTCGTCATGTTCATCTATCGCGACGAGTACTACTTCCCGGAGAAGGTCGAGACGAAAGGCATCGCCGAGGTCGTGATCTCCAAGCACAGACAGGGAAGCGTCGGCAAGGTCGACATGACGTTCCTTCCCGAGTTCACCCTCTTTGCAGATATGGGCCGATCCACGGCACCGATGTAGCTATCAGCCGTCAACCATCAGCCTGACTACCTTCCCATCCATGAAACTGCCTTCGAGACTCGCGGCTTCGGTGGATCAATGGAAGGGACCCGTCGCATCGCGGTGGAAGGATCGTCTCCCCGGGATCATCACCGATGCGCAGCAGCGTTGGGGCATATCCGTCGGGCAGCCGTTCGAACCTGGCGGGGCGACCTCGTTCGTGGCTCCGGCAGCAACATCGGACGGTCGAAACGTCGTCTACAAGTGCACGATCCCGCATCCAGAGGCGATCGGTGAAGCCGATGCCCTGGAGATCTATGACGGAGACGGCGCGGTTCGCGTGATCGAGTCCCATCCGTCCACGTATGAACTCCTTGTTGAACGGTGTGATCCGGGTACGTCACTGTGGGAGGTCGAAGACGACGCGCAACGCAACACGATAGCTGCAGGCCTGATGCGGCGACTGTGGCGTACCGTCCCTGCAGGCTCCTTCGCCACGCTGTCTGCCATGACGTCTCAGTGGGCAGTCGTCACTCAGAGGCGCCTGATCACAGCTGATCTCCCCTGGGTCACAGGACCCATCGAGCGCGGTGCAGGGTTGCTGGTGTCCCTGCCTGCGTCATCGACCAGAGACGTGCTCCTCCATCAGGACATGCACCCCGGCAACATCCTGTCATCACACAGAGAACCCTGGCTCACCATCGATCCAAAGCCGGTCGTGGGGGATCCCGCGTTCGACCCCGTCCAACTTCTCGTCCAGCGCGGTGGCCAGACAGTTGAACCCGGTGGCCATGACGTTGTCACGCGAGAACTGGACGATCTTGGTGAACTCCTCGGCCTGGACGTCGAGCGAATCGGCCTATGGGCGATCGCACGATGTGCTGAATGGTCGATGTGGTCGTGGGATCATGGCGACACGATCGAAGCCGCGATCACCTACACATGGGCACGGACGCTCGACGCGATCATTCCGGCGTAGATACGGGGTGGTCCGGCCGGTCGATGGCACTCGATCGGAAGCTCTCTCGCGCGGCCCATCCATAGGCGAGAGCGCCGCCTGCTACCTGGGCGGCGACCAACAGCCAGTAGAGCGCCCCGAGTGCGACGGTGCCAGGCCCGACGAGCCACATCACCGCGTAGGTGGTCGACGCCGTCACCGCCATGAGCAGGATCGGTGCCGCCGATCGCAACGGGACCCGGCCGACGAGATGGTCGAGCACCGTTGGCGATGTTCCAGCGTCGGCTGTGGAGGCCTTGCGCATCATCCAGAGGGTGCCTCCCAGGAGTACACCCAGTTTCACCGGTGCCCAGGGAACTGCGAGGAGCACGGCTATGGCGAAATACGCGGCAGCAAGCAATGCCACCACCCAGGTACCGACGCGTGACGGTGTCCACGCGTCCGGCCACACGAACCCGACTAACCAATGGCCGACGACGAGGACCAGGGCAACGCCTGTGGCATACAGGGCGAACTCGAGTGGGCCCAGAAGGGAACCGGTCTTCTCTGATATCTCAACAGCGTCGCCGAATGCAGAGGCGTAGGCCCAGACCCCCCACAGGGACCCGAACACGGAACTCACGATCGCGAGGAGCCGCGTTCGTCCAGAGAGGAGCCAGTGTCGGGTCAGATAGAACAGACCGACGAAGGCGACCATGCCATGCCAGCCCACGAACATCGCAGCGAGGAACGGAAGCGGCCCGTCGGCGTAGATGACCGGCGTGAGCACCCCTTCGACGATGAACGCGTAGATCGCCCCAGCGAGTATGACCTGGCTCAGCCGGAACGATGGAAGCCGTGCCAGGCTCCACAGGGCGACCGACACCGGAATCATGTAGTAGAGCGAGATCTCGAGGACGGACCCCGCGGTGAATCCGTCCCAGTACCAGTAGATCCGTTCCGAGCCCATGGCAACGATGATCGACACGACGTAGACGAACGCCACCTTCGATCCGGCCGAGAGCACCTGGGCACGAGAGATTCCCACGCCCGCATCCTACCGACGATTCCTGAGGACTCTGGCGTCCAGCGGCGCCACATACGGCGCATCTGGACGCCAAAGCCCTGGGGGATACAGGTGGTGGTGCATGCTCTAGCATCCGTTGATGGTCTCAGAGTCACGGAAGCAGGTTCTCTCCATCACCGCGCTGGCGATACTCGCCGTCGGCTGGGGAGCCATTCCCCTGTTCGTGCGTAACGACGTGCCTGCGGTCGCACTCGTGGGGGCCAGGGTCACGTTCGGAGCGATCGCTCTCATCGGTGTCGCCGCCGTACTTCGCAAACTCGAGTTCCCGCGGGTCCGGCGGTGGCGTCTCGTGCTTTCGGGTGTCCTGCTCGCTGCGCACTGGATCACCTTCTTCCAGTCGATCAAACTCACGACCGTTGCGGTCGCCCTCGCTGTGCTGTACCTCGGCCCGATCGCAGCATCGATCCTGTCCGGTCCGTTCCTTGGCGAGCGCGTCACCCCACGGCTCTGGCTTGCGCTCGCCATAGCGGGAGGAGGGACCCTCCTCGTGGTCCAGCCATGGGCAGATCGTTCAGGGGGCATCGGCGTCGGGATAACACTCGAAGGCATTGCGGTATCGGCGCTGTCAGCAGCCCTTCTTGCAGCGCTGATGCTGGGCGGAAAGCCTGTG
>CAYUJA010000134.1:0-5345 GCA_964444875.1 uncultured Acidimicrobiaceae bacterium
GATCTGGTTGATGGAAGGCAGCACTGTCGCGTGTTCGAGCAGCTGGTCGAGATGTTCCGGTAGGAAGTTGGACACGCCGATTGCCCGTGCCTTGCCTGTGGCCTGGAGTTGCTCCATTGCGCGCCATGTGTCGCGGGTGTGCTCAGGTTTTGGCCAGTGGACGAGGTACAGATCCAGATAGTCGAGGCCCAGCTTGGAGAGGCTCGTTTCGATCGCAGCGAGCCCGGAGTCGTACCCCTGGTCAGAGTTCCACAGCTTCGTCGTGACGAAGATCTCTGCTCGATCGATACCCGACGCTGCGATCGCCAGGCCCACGCCTTCTTCGTTCTGGTAGATCGCTGCAGTGTCGATGTGGCGATACCCCACGTCGAGTGCCGCCGAGACAGCATCCTGTACGTCTGTGCCTTCGGGAACCCTAAAGACACCGAATCCGAGCTGTGGCATCGCAACGTTGCCGTGAAGTTGAACCGTGGTCACAAGTGAAAGCGCCATCCCACAAGCCTACATTCGACGGTGTACATTGGTGGTGAAGCGAGACAGAAGAGGGGACGACGTGGCAGCACACGACGCGGTCGACGGATCGAAATTCGACGGATCGAGCCTCGCCCGTTCGATCATCGCACGGCCATTGATCGACGAGATGGCGAAACCCGTGACCCGATCGGCGAGAGTGTATGACCTGATCGTCGACTTGAACCTGCGCCACAGGGCGGGTCTGGGTGTTGCCCGTGAGCTCGTGTACATCGAGATCGTCGGATACCCGCGGTGGCGTGAACTCGCTCGCAGCCAGGAAACGGTGGACTATCTCGAACATCTGGAGCGTACCGACGCCACGGCGGCCAACCTGAAGGACTGGGAGGGCATCACCTCGAAACCTCTCGCCGACGTCGTCGACCTCGCAAAGGCCAGGTACACACCCCAGTACGTGTACCCCAAGCTCACAGCTCGCCAGATCGAGAAACTCATCGCCGTCGACGGGAAGTGTACGACACGCACTCTGTACAAGATCTGGCCAGATTTCGACGTCGAGATGATGCTCACGAAGTCCACCGCCACGGTCAAGGCCACAGCCGCCCGCACAGCCTTCAGCGCCGCCGGAAAGGACATCGTCTGGGCGGTCGCCGACACAGGCATCGATGGATCACACGCGCACTTCGCCGAGCACGGCAACCTCGACCTGAGCGCTCGGCTGCCCTTGAAGCACATCGACTTCTCCGGATCGAGTACGACCCAGGTCGACGAACCCATCGATCCCCATGGCCACGGAACCCACGTGGCTGGGATCATCGCGGGTGAGTCGCCGGTCGAAAAGGTCCCGTCCGACCCCGACACCTGGGACCCTGAAGTGTGGGCAGGCACCGTCGAACTCGATCAGCAGGGTGACCGTGTGTACAAGCGGTGGCAGATCAAGGTACCTATCGCCGGTGTGGCTCCCCAGACGAAACTGGTCAGCCTGCGCGTTCTCAACGAGGCGGGGACGGGCAAGGTGAGCAGCCTTCTTGCTGCGATCGGATACGTTCAGGAAATGAACGACAACGGCCGTTTCATACGCATCCACGGGGTGAACATGAGCGTCGGTTATGGATTCGACCCCGAGTGGTTCGCCTGTGGCAAGAGCCCCCTGTGTGTCGAGGTAGACCGCCTGGTGATGTCAGGCGTGTCGGTTGTCGTTGCGGCAGGCAACACCGGCTACTGGAAGCGTGGGGGCACCGAGGCTGCCATCAACAGCGGGCTCGACCTCACCATCAACGATCCAGGGAACGCCCAGGAAGCGATCACCGTTGGCTCCACGCACAGGGAGAAACCGCACACCTACGGCGTTTCGTACTTCTCGTCGAAAGGGCCAACCGGTGACGGGAGGTTGAAGCCCGATGTTGTGGCACCCGGAGAGAAGGTGCTGTCGTGTGCTGCAGGTACGAGCAGACAGGACATCGAGGACAAACTCGGCGATGGTGACGAAGGTATTGACTATCGCCAGGAGAGCGGAACGAGCATGGCGGCTCCGCACGTGTCGGGAGCCATTGCGGCGTTCCTGTCGGTGAGGCGCGAGTTCATCGGCCAACCACAGCGTGTGAAGGAGATCTTCCTGTCGAGCGCGACCGACCTTGGCAGGGACAGGTACTTCCAGGGCAGCGGGTTGGTCGATCTCATGCGTGCCATGCAATCTCTTTGACCGAAAGGACACGAATATGTCAATCGACTTTCCGACTGAAGTGGCGGCGTTTCCGTTCTTCCCGATCGAGTTCGACAAGAAGGCGAGGCCGGTTGACGATGACCAGACGCTGGCCCTCGACTCCTTCGTCGAAACGGGACGAGTGACCGATCTCCTCGTCCTGTCCCACGGATGGAACAACGACGAGGCCCAGGCCATGGCCCTCTACAGGAACCTGTTGTCGAGTGTCTCGAACGAGGCAGACGACGGCTTCGATGCCCGGACGGTTGCCGTGGTTGGTGTGTTCTGGCCGTCGAAGAAGTTCGCAGAGTCAGATCTCATCTCAGGTGGTGCTGCAGCGTTCGGCGACGATCTCCCTGAGGACGCCCTCATCGCCCAGCTCGAGGGGATGAGGATCGTCGTCGACTCCGATGAAGGCGAAACAACGATCGACCGCCTGATCGAACTCGTCCCTGATCTCGAGGACAAGAAGTCCGCCCGCACCGAGTTCGGCGAGAAGGTCCGCACTCTCCTGGGCACCGACATCGCGGCCGATGCGGAGCTCGCCGACGAGATCCCGACCACGATGTTCATGATGGCCGGCGACCAGATGCTCGAAGAATTGGGGATAGCGCGTGATGAGGAGGCGGGCGTCGGTGCCGAAGGAGGCATCGCCTCTGTGGGCGGCGACGGTGATGCCAGCGGTGATCCGATGGGAGGGATCGCCGGTCTCGGGAGTTTCTTCCGTGGGATCCGTTCAGGAGCAGGGAACGCTCTCAACATGATCACGTACTACACGATGAAGGCCCGTGCAGGCGTGGTCGGCAGGATCGGCCTGGCGCCGCTGCTTCGTGAGGCGAAAGACCAGAAACCGAGTATCAAGATCCATCTGGTCGGCCACAGTTTCGGTGGCAGGCTCGTAGCGGCCACGGCGCTCGGTGAAAGCGATGCTGCACCGGTACTCCCGGTCGATTCGATGACGCTGCTCCAGGCAGCCTTCTCGCACAATGGTTTCGCCAGGGACTGGGAAGGCGACAAGGACGGCTACTTTCGGGACGTCTATGAGGAGCAACGCATCTCGGGGCCCACGCTCGTGACGTACACACCGAACGACAAGGCCAACACTGTCGCCTACCCGCTGGCTTCACGGCTTGCCCGTCAGGTGGCTGCAGCGTTCGGAGATGCGAACGACAAGTTCGGTGCGATCGGTGCCAACGGGGCCCAGAACACGCCGGAGGCCGTTGCGGGGAACCTGCTTTCACGTGACGGTTCCTACGACTTCGAGGCCGGCGTCGTCTACAACCTCGAGGGGTCGGACTACATCGAGAACCACGGCGATGTTGCAGGCCGCGAGATCGCCAACGCCATCGTCGCCGCCGTCAACGCGACCTGAGAGATCAGAGCACAGAGTTCTCCGGTCTGTGTTCTGTGTTCTGTGCTCTCTCGTCTTCACAGTCGGACACCGGCAAACGGTGAACGGTAAACGGTGAACGAAAACCGCTCTTCTCCTGTTGCTTCATCCCCCCGTATACACCTGCACGGCCGCAAGCAGGTTGTCGCTGTCGTTCGTCCCGATCCTCGCGAGTTCGCCCGATGTCATCTCGAACTCCACGGAGTCGAGGCCCCAGACGTTGTACATCCATCCGCCAGCGATCTTGCGGACACCCCACCCCTGGATCCAGGTGTTGCGCACCGCAGCCACCTTCACCACGTCGGAGAGGTCGATGCTCTTGCGTGGCCAGCCCAGGCCGAACGAGGCGTCGACCTTCCCGCCCGCGACGCGGACGGTCAACCGACTGAACGAAACCACGAGCACCGCGATCGCCACCAGACTTCCTGCGAGCACCCAACCACCCATGGTCGACTCGGCGAACATCTCCGGCAGTGAGAAGACGCCCGTGGTCACCATCAAGGCAACGGTGAACACCCCGAAGTAGCCATGCTGTACATGCTCGTATTCCACTGCCCCAGTATTGCATTGTGCGGCCTCGTGCCCCGGCCACCTGGTGGAGAAGGCTGTCGACCGTCCCCCCGTATGCTGGAGGGGTGCGCTACGAAGACGACAATTTCGATGAACCGGATGATGATGGGTACTGGGAGGCGCTCGAACGCGGCGCTCCTCCGGATTCGGGAACCAGGCAAGTAGCAACAGGGCAACCGAGAGCCGAGCCGCCACAGCGCCGTCGAGCGCCGATCCGCGGCCCGGTATCCGTCGAACCCGAGCGTATCCACGACGCGCTCCGCACGGTGTTCGGCTACGACACGTTCAGGCCCGGGCAGCTCTCGGTGATCGAGGCGGCCCTCGGTGCCACCGATTGCCTCGCAGTAATGCCGACGGGTTCGGGCAAGTCGTTGACCTACCAGCTTTCGGCCAGGCTGTTGGGTGGAACGACGCTCGTCATCTCGCCGTTGATCGCTCTCATGAAGGACCAGGTCGACGCCGCAGGAGAGCTCGGCATCTCGGCGACTTTCCTCAATTCGAGTATCGAGTTCGACGAGAGGGATCGCCGAGTCGCCGCGCTTCGGCGAGGTGAGTATGAACTGGTGTACGTCGCACCTGAAGGCATGAGCACCTATCTCGGGTCTGTGCTCGACGAGGCAGACGTCCGCCTTGTTGCGGTCGATGAGGCGCACTGCATCAGCCAGTGGGGCCACGACTTTCGGCCTGCGTACCGGCAACTCGTCCAGCTCAAGTCCCGCTTCGGCGTTCCGGTCCTCGCCCTGACCGCAACCGCGACCAGGCGGGTTCGCAGCGACATCGCCGACCAGCTCGACCTCGAAGACCCGCGGATTGTGCAGACGTCGTTCTTCCGGCCGAACCTCAGGCTCCACACCTACAAGAAGGGCACGCACGATGGTGTGAAGATCCAGGTCAAGGATTCCATCGGCAAGATCTGCGTGTCCAAGCGTGGGGAGAGCGGCATCGTGTACACACTGTCGCGCAAGTCCGCCGAGTCTACGGCTGCGTACCTGCGGTCCCTCGGCATCCGTGCGGGCGCCTATCACGCAGGACTCGACGCGCAGGAGCGTACGAAGGTCCAGGACGACTTCATACGAGACGAGATCGATGTCGTGTGTGCAACGGTGGCGTTCGGGATGGGGATCGACAAGTCCAACGTCCGCTTCGTGATCCACAGGGACATGCCAAAGTCGATCGAGGGGTACTACCAGGAGATCGGCAGGGCGGGGCGTG
>CAYUJA010000135.1:0-5328 GCA_964444875.1 uncultured Acidimicrobiaceae bacterium
GAACTGTGAACTGTGAACTGTGAACTGTGAACTGTGAACTGTGAACTGAAAACTGAAAACTGAAAACTGTCTCCGATTCTGTCCCACCTCCGTGATACGTTCTTCCCATGTTGTGTATCGCGTGTGCGAAGCCGGGGTGGCCGCTGTGTGGAGTGTGTGAGCGGGGGCTGAGGGTCACCCACGACCGGGTGGTGATGGGTACAGGCCTGGGTGTCGCGTTCATGCACACGGGAACCGCCGTACGTCTCGTACACAATCTGAAGTACCGGAGGTCGTCGGCGGCTGGATCATTCCTCGCACGGGCGATGGCCCACAGGGTCCCGCCGGGTGCAACCTGTCTCGTTCCCGTTCGGAGGTCACTTGTCAGGCGGGTCACGTTCGGGATCGACCAAGCCACCGAACTCGCTGTGAGGATCGGTGACCTCGTCGATGTTCGGGTGCTCGATGTCCTGAGACCACCCATCTGGTGGTCTCAGCGTGCCGGTGCGCCCCGTGCGGCCCGCACACCTATAGCGTTCACAGCCACCGGGGCGATCCCCGATGGTGCGGTCCTGGTCGACGACGTGTTCACGACGGGTGCGACCCTGGTTTCGGCAGGTCGGGCGATCTCGCCCGCGAAACACTCGTTCCTGGTGGCAACGGTTGCGGGTAAGATAGGGGCAGGAGCCGATATGGCTCCGAGCCTGGGAGGTGACGTGGCGGTTGATCGTCGGACCAATGCCGATCGAGCACCGTCCGCGCAGGCACCTTCTGGCACCGCACCCCTTGAGTGGCACGCCACTGCGCGCGCCATGACTGGAGTCCCCGATAGAGAGGAGCACGGGTGACCGTTCGCATCCACGGTAGGAACATGCAGGTATCGGACACGATCAGGGAGATCGCCTCGAATCAGATCACGCATGCCGCGAGGATCTTCGACAACATCGGCACCGTCGACGTCGAGTTCACGGAGAAGCAGAACCCCCGTCTGGTCGATGAGCGCTATCGAGTGGAGATCACGTCGAGTGTTGCTGGACACATCGTGAGGATCGAAGCGGAAGCGCCAGACCCGAAGTCTGCACTCGACACAGCGACCGACAAGTACGAGCGCCAACTGCGGCGTCTCAAGGAGCGGCTGATCCAGCGCAATCGTGTCGCTTCGGACCGCTACGTCCCCCAAGACGACACCGATGACGAGGAACCAGCCCCCGGTGGAATCGTGCGGACGAAGCGATTCTCGATGAAGCCGATGACGGCCGAAGAAGCGGTCCTGCAGATGGAGATGCTCGGACACGACTTCTTCTTCTTCCTCGACGGTGACTCGAACCAGCACTGCGTGGTCTACAACCGCAAGGACGGCGACGTAGGGCTGATCGAACCAGCCTGACATCTGCCCGAATTCAGAGTTTTTTCATGTGCAAGGGGGTTCGGGAATACCGATTTGCCCCGTAAGCTTGAAGGACCATGTCACTTTTCAATAGGATGCTCCGCGCTGGCGAGGGCAAGAGGCTCAGAGAACTCGAAGCGGTCGTTGAACGCGTCAACGCGCTCAGACCGGAACTCAAGGCGCTCACCGACGATGAACTCGCCGCCCGCACAGACTGGCTCAGAGGCCGTGTCGCCGACGGAGAGACGCTCGACGACATCGAGGCTGATGCGTTCGCCACAGCCCGTGAGGCCGCCTGGCGTGTCCTTGGTGAGGAACCCTATGACGTGCAGGTGGTCGGCGCTGCGGCACTCCACAGGGGCATGATCGCCGAGATGAAGACCGGCGAGGGGAAAACGCTCGTGTCTGCGATGCCCTCGTATCTCAACGCGCTCGGCGGGGAGGGGGTCCACCTGGTCACGGTGAACGACTACCTCGCAAGTCGTGATGCCGACTGGATGGGCAGCATCCACCGTTTCCTCGGGCTGGAAGTTGGTTTGATCCAGGCGTGGATGACGCCAGAGGAACGCAGGCCTGCCTACGCGTCGGACATCACGTACGGAACCAACAACGAGTTCGGGTTCGACTATCTGCGTGACAACATGACGATGAACCCCGACCACATGGTGCAGCGCGGGCACGCCTACGCCATCGTGGACGAGGTCGACTCGATCCTCATCGACGAGGCGAGAACACCGCTGATCATCTCAGGCCGCGTCGGCGAGACGGGGAAGTGGTACACGGACTTCGCCAGACTCGTTGATCGCCTCCGTCTGGGCGACCACTACGAGGTCGACGAGAAGAAACGTCAGGTCTACACGACAGAAGAGGGTGTCACCCGCGTTGAACAGATACTCGGTGTGCAGAATCTCTACGACCATTCCAACGTCGACTTCATCCACCACCTCGATGTCGCACTCAAAGCCAAGACCCTGTACCAAAAGGATGTCGACTATCTGGTACGCAACGGCCAGGTGATGATCGTCGATGAGTTCACCGGCAGGGTGCTCGAAGGGCGCAGGTACTCAGAGGGCCTGCATCAGGCGATCGAGGCGAAAGAGGGCGTCGCGATCAAAGAGGAGAACCAGACGCTCGCAACGATCACGCTGCAGAACTACTTCCGGATGTACGAGAAGCTATCGGGCATGACGGGTACCGCCATCACAGAAGAGGGCGAGTTCGTCGAGATCTACGGCCTTGATGTGGTCGTCATACCAACGAACCGGCCGATCGCCAGGATGGACCAGCCCGATCTCGTCTACGTGGACGAAGACCACAAGTTCGCTGCGCTCTCCGACGACATTGCTGAGAGGCACGAAAAGGGCCAACCCGTCCTCGTCGGCACGGTATCCATCGAGAAGTCCGAAAGGCTTGCCGCAACGTTGAAGAGGCGCGGTATCGGATTCGAGGTGTTGAACGCCAAACAGCACGAGCGTGAGGCGCACATCATCGCCCAGGCCGGCATGCCAGGCTCGATCACCGTAGCCACCAACATGGCAGGCCGTGGTGTCGACATCAAGCTCGGTGGGAACCCCGAGGAGATGGCCAAGGGGGTCATGGCTCGCAGCGAACTGACTCCGGACGATCCCGAGTACGCCGCCGAGTTCGACAAGGTCCTCGCGCAGTTCACTGAGGAGACGGAACGAGACCGTGAGCTGGTGCTCGAAGCCGGAGGCCTGTACGTGCTCGGCACCGAGCGGCACGAATCTCGCCGTATCGACAATCAGCTCCGAGGCCGTTCAGGCCGCCAGGGGGACCCCGGCGAGAGCCGGTTCTACCTGTCGCTCGAGGACGATCTGATGCGCCGCTTCGCAAACGACCGGGTCGCGTCGATCATGTCCAGACTGCGCATCCCGCCCGATGTGCCGATCGAGGCGAAGATGGTCAGCAAGTCCATCGAACGGGCCCAGAACCAGGTCGAGGACCAGAACTTCGAGATCCGCAAGAACGTGCTCAAGTACGACGAGGTCATGAACACGCAGCGCACGATCGTGTACCAGTGGAGGAACCAGATACTCCAGGGTGACGATACCGAGTCGTTGCTGCGCGAGTGGCGTGACGAGGTGGTCGAGGAGATCGTCCACGAGGTCACGGCACATGGTGACTCCTGGGATGTTGCTGATGTCATCTCGCGTATGTCTGAGATCTATCCGACACAGATCACCGAGGACTCGTTCGACGATGCGCGGTACGTGACGCCGACAGAACTCATCGAGGTGTTCTCCGAGGAAGCCACACAGGCGTATGCGGAGCGTGAGCGGGTGCTTACACCTGAGGTGATGCGCGCCCTCGAGCGGCGGGTCGTGTTGTCGATCATCGACAACAAATGGCGTGAGCATCTTGCCGAGATGGACTACCTGCGCTCGGGCATCGGGTTGCGTGCAATGGGTCAACGCGACCCACTGGTGGAGTATCAACGTGAGGGTTTCGAGTTCTTCCAGGACCTCGTGCGTACGACCAAGGAGGATTCGATCCGGTACATGTTCCGTGCCGAGGTCGTTCAGCAGCAGGCTGCGCCCAAACCAGCGCTCATCTCCACGTTGAGTGCCAAAGGTGATAGCTCGACGCAGAGACCCGCTGAACGGTCCGTCGACAAGATCGGCCGCAACGCGCCGTGTCCCTGCGGGTCAGGCAAGAAGTACAAGCGCTGTCACGGCGCACCCGGCGCCGAACCTCTTGCGAGCTGACTCGCCAGAGCCTCGAGAGGTGCCGACCATCGGTGACGGTGTCGATCTTCGCTACCCTCCCTCGACATGGAACCCGTAGAACTCAGAGCCATCGTTTCGGATCTTCGCAGTCGACACAGCGATGCCGTGACGTTCCTCGATGTCGAAGGGAAAAGGGCCGAGATCGTCGAACTGTCGAAGCAGGCTTCAGAACCAGGCCTCTGGGACAACCCGGACCGCGCCAGGCAGATCACGAGCAAGCTGTCGCGCAACGAGTCGACCGTGAAACATGTCGCCGATCTCGGTGCGGCGATCGATGACGTCGACATACTCCTCGAGATGGCAGTCGACGAGGGTGACAAGGAGTCTCTTGCCGAAGTCCAGGCCGAACTCGAATCGATCACAGCCGATCTCGCGAAACTCGAAAGGGAGTCCCTGTTCTTCGGCGACTATGACGATCGGCCTGCGATACTGTCGATCTCTGCAGGTGCCGGCGGCGTCGATGCCCAGGACTGGGCGGAGATGATGTTGCGGATGTACACGCGCTACCTCGAACGGTCGTCGATGTCCTTCAACGTCGACGAGTACCAGGAAGGTGAGGAAGCCGGCATCAAGTCCGTGACCCTCACCATCACGGGGGACAACGCGTATGGGACGTTCGAGTCAGAGAGAGGCACGCACCGGTTGGTGCGGATCAGCCCCTTCGATTCGAACGCCAGGCGCCACACGGCGTTCGCAGGCGTCGACGTCATCCCGGAAGTCGACGTCGAAGAGTTCGAGATCGAGGCCGAGGACCTGCGCATCGATACCTACCGCGCATCTGGTGCAGGTGGGCAGCACATCAACAAGACCGACTCCGCGGTGCGGATCACCCATCTCCCCACGGGGATCGTCGTGTCGTGCCAGGCCGAGCGGTCCCAGATGCAGAACAAGGTGCGGGCGATGCAACTGCTCGCGGCGAGACTCGCCGAGCGTGCACGCCAGGATCAGATGGCCGAGGTCGCAGCGATACGCGGGGACCAGACAGAAGCAGGTTGGGGGAGACAGATCCGAAGTTACGTGCTCCAGCCGTATCAGATGGTCAAGGATCTGCGCACAAACTACGAGATCGGCAACATCTCAGCCGTACTCGATGGCGACATCGATGGTCTCATCGATTCCTACCTCCACTGGCGAAGATCCGAACGCTACGAAGCGTAGGACAGTTCGCAGTTCGCAGTTCGCAGTTCGCAGTTCGCAGTTCGCAGTTCGCAGTTC
>CAYUJA010000136.1:0-5303 GCA_964444875.1 uncultured Acidimicrobiaceae bacterium
CAACTTCCAGACGATCCACAAGCGGATCTTGTACATGCTCGAACTCGAGCAGATGGAAACCAGCGGTGAGATGGAATCTCTTCCGAAGAAGGAGAGGATCCGCCTGCGTCGTGAGCTCGTCAAACTCCAGGCCGTTCTCGGCGGTGTCAGGGACCTGCGCAAGGCACCGGACATCGTGTTCATCCTCGACGTCAACGCCGAGCACATCGCCGTTGCAGAGGCGAACAGGCTCAACATCCCCGTGATCGCGCTCGTGGACACGAACTGCGACCCGGACCTGGTCGACTACGTGATCCCCGGCAACGATGATGCGATCCGCGCTGCCCAACTGATCGCCGGAGCGATCGCTCAAGCGTGTGTCGAAGGGAACGATATCGCCCAGGCCAAGCGCAAGGATGCCAAGGGGCCTCAGGTCGACTCCAAGGAGCAGGCGTAGCGATGGCTGACTTCACAGCCAAGGACGTCCAAACCCTCCGCAAGTCGACAGGCGCAGGGATGATGGACGCCAAGAAAGCCCTCGATGCGACCGGCGGTGACCAGGACAAAGCAGCGGACTATCTGCGCGAAAAGGGCATTGCGAAAGCTGCCAAGCGTGCAGACCGTGAACAGGGCCAGGGCGTCGTAGGCGTCTACATGCACAACCAGGCGGGCCGCCCCGTCATCGGCGTGCTCATCGGCCTGGCTTCCGAAACGGACTTCGTCGCCAAGAGCGCGGACTTCATCGCGGCAGCGAATGACATCGCCATGCACGCAGCAGCAGCCAAGCCATTGTGGGTTCGTCGTGACGAGGTGCCCGAAGATGTCATCGCCAAAGAGCAGGAACTGATCGCCGCTGAAGCCCGCAACGAGGGCAAACCAGACAACATCATCGAGCGGATCGTCGAAGGGCGTCTCAACTCGTTCTACAAGGACAATGTTCTCGAGGATCAGGTGTTCGTCCGATCCGACCGCTTCGAGGGGACGGTCGGTGAACTCGTCCAGCAACTCGCCATCCGGATGGGGGAGAACATCTCCATCTTCTCGATGGCAAGAGTCGAGATCGGGGCTGGTTGATCCCATGTCGACACGGCGGGTCGTTCTCAAACTGTCTGGCGAGGCTTTCGCGAACGCTGAACTGGGCTACGGGATCGATCCGGCAACGGTCGACGCTGTCGCCGGCGAGATCGTTTCCGTAGCCAAAGAGGGCCACGAGATTGCGGTGGTCGTTGGTGGGGGGAACATCTTCCGTGGTATCTCAGAGGCTGCCAGTGAGATGGACAGGGCAAGCGCAGACTACATGGGGATGCTGGCGACCGTCATCAACGCTGTTGCGCTGCGAGACGCCCTCGAACGCGCCGGTGCTGAATGCAGGGTGCAGACGGCGATCACGATCCAGGAGGTCGCAGAGCCCTACATTCGTCTACGCGCCATCAGGCATCTCGAGAAGGGAAGGATCGTCGTGTTCGCGGGAGGGACGGGCAACCCGTTCTTCACCACGGACACAGCCGCTGCACTGCGGGCTGCCGAGATCGGAGCAGACGCCGTCTTGATGGCGAAACGCAACGTCGACGGTGTGTACACGTCGGACCCGGCGACCAACCCTGATGCAACGCTGCTGCACGAACTCACCTACATGCATGCGATCTCGGAGCAACTCGGTGTCATGGACACGACCGCGATTACGATGTGCATGGAGAACGACTTACCGATCAGGGTGTTCAACATGGCGGTCGAGGGGAATATCGCCCTGGCCGTGCGTGGCGAACCTGTCGGGACGCTGGTGGATGCCGGGAGGCGACTGTGATCAACGAGTTACTCAAAGAAGCCGACGCCAAGATGGATCAGGCGGTCGACCACACGGCCAACGAGTTCGGAGGGATCAGGACCGGCCGGGCGAACCCTGGCCTCTTGAGCCGTGTGACGGTCGAGTACTACGGCACGCAGACATCGCTCCAACAGATCGCGAGCTTCACCGTCCCCGAGGCGCGCATGTTGATCGTGGCGCCGTACGACAAGACATCGATCCCGGCGATAGAGCGGGCGATCCAACAGGCCGACCTCGGCTTGAACCCGTCGAACGATGGGAACATCATCCGGTTGGCGTTCCCATCGTTGACCGAGGAACGTAGACACGAGCTGATCAAGGTCGTCCGATCCCTTGCAGAGGAGGGCCGCATAGCGGTCCGCAACGTCCGCAGGCACGCAAAGGACTCCATCGAGGCAGAAGATGTGTCAGAAGACGACGTCCGCAGGGCGGAGAAGGAACTTCAGACGCTCACGGACAAACACACCGAAGCGATCGACACAGCGCTCGTACGCAAAGAAGAGGAACTACTTGAAGTCTGACCGAATCGCCAGACGTGCCGAGGTTGCCGTGATCAACGCCCGTCATCGGGTACCGTACACACAACATGGCTGACGACACCACCAAAGGTGGATCTGGAGAATTCGACGAATGGCTCGATGAGAAGCCTGGCCCTCCGACGGATCCGACCAATCCCTACAAAGATCTCGCCAACGACGATGCTGACGAGATCGCAGAGTGGATGGCATTCAGCGGCGGGTCGTTAGCCCCTGAACCTCCCGGCGATGAAACGCCGGAACCCGATTCCGCAGCCGTCGATGAGCCTGAACAGGCAGACACCGGCGAGTTGGACATACCCGAGAGCATCAGCGAAGAACCTGCTGAATCTGGCGAACCCGACGAAGCCGTTGCATCTGACGATCCGCCAGGGCCATCGCCCGATTCGTTCCGGGACGCCGAGACCGTCGAGATCGATGCGGTGGAGACGGCTGCCGTCGAGCCACCGCCGTTCGACCTCGAGGCGACGGACGAAAGTGTCGGGGACGATTCGAGCGACGAGCCTGCTCCGGCAGAGGTCGATACGTCCTGGCCGCTCGACGACGATACCGGGGAACTCGAGATCGTACCGATCGTTCCACCGCCCGACGTCGTAGCCGACCGCGAACCCATTCCCCCCGGGTCCAGAGAACTGTTCGACCTATCTGAAGCCGACTACCTCTCAACCGCAACGACGGAACACACCGATCTCGCTGAGGCAGTTGCGGTCGCTTCGGCCCAGGACACCGAGCAGGTACCGATCGCTGCCCCGATACCCGGGATGGCAGACTCGGTCGTGGGGTTCGAAGACGTCGTGGAAGCGGCGGGTATCGGCCGGGTTCGTGCGAGAGCATCGGGTGACCTCGTAGCGCGGGCGATCACAGGTGTCGTGCTTATCGTGGCCCTTGGTGCATCGATGGTATGGCAGCCCGTACTTGCGGTGTTCGCTCTCGCGATATTCGTGCTCGGCGCAGGGGAGTTCTACACATCGCTCGTGCGCGCGGGCCACAAACCGATCGGCCTTTTCGGCTTCGTCGGGATCATCGGCGCCTCGGTCGGTGCGTACTTCTGGGGTCCGATCGCGATCCCTTCTGCCTTCTTCATCGCGATCACGCTGCTGTTGTTGTACTACGCGGTCGTTCCCGGCAAGGTCGACCCGCTTGGGAACCTCGCCCTGACGATCACCGTGATGGTGTGGGTAGGCCTTGGCTCGTACACGATGCTCATCGTCGCGTCCGACTCGTACCGCTCTCTGGTCCTCGGTGTCGTCGTGCTGGTCGCCGCGATGGACATCGGCCAGTACTTCATCGGCAGGGCGATCGGCCGTACACCGCTCTCTCCATGGGTATCGCCGAAAAAGACGGTTGAGGGGTTGGTGGCCGGAATCTTCATAGCGTTGGTGTTCGGCGCTCTCTTGCACTTCGTGAAACCGTTCGAGTTGACGTCGGGGCTTGCCCTCGGCGCTACGGTGGCGATCCTTGCTCCGCTGGGTGACCTCGCGATGTCGGCAGCGAAACGTTCGTTGGGACTCAAGGACATGGGTTCGGTGCTCCCCGGCCACGGAGGGTTCCTCGACCGCATCGACGGACTCCTCTTCGTCATCCCTGCCGCGTGGATGGTCTTTGTCTGGGTAGGCATTCTCTGAAGCCCCTCGTCGTACTCGGTGCCACGGGATCGATCGGTGGCCAGACTCTGGAAGTTGCCGACCGTCTGGATGCACAGGTCTACGCCGTTGCAGCGCGTCGAGCGTCTGGCGAGCTTCTCTCCATCGCCTCGCGTTACCCCGATGCCATCGTGTGCGTCGCCGATCCAGGAGACAGACGGGATGGGTTCCTCGACACCCTCGGAACGCGGGTTCGCTTCGGTCCGGGGTCGCTCACCGAGATCGCAGCCACTCCAGGCACGACGGTGGTCAACGGTGTCGTCGGGGCGGTTGGGCTTCGCAGCTCCCTGGCAGCCCTCTATGCAGGCAACCGGCTCGCCCTCGCCAACAAGGAGAGCCTCGTGGCTGGAGGTCCGCTCATGGCGGCCGCTCTTACAGAGGGCAACGGCGAACTGATCCCTGTAGATTCGGAACATTCCGCCATATTCCAGTGCCTCGCCGGCGAGCCCGAATCATCGCTCAACAGGATCATTCTCACCGCCTCGGGCGGGCCGTTCTTCGGGGCGACGATCGAGGACCTCGCCGACGTCACCGTCGAACAGGCGCTCGACCACCCGACATGGACGATGGGACACCGGATCACCATCGATTCAGCGACGCTGATGAACAAGGCGTTCGAGGTGATCGAGGCGCACTACCTCTTCGGAGTCCCCTACGACCAGATCGACGTCGTCGTGCATCCACAGTCCTTCGTGCACTCGTTCGTGGAGTTCACAGATGGGGTCGTCAAGGCGGAAGTCGGGTCCCCCGACATGAGAAAGCCGATCCAGTACGCCATCACGTACCCGCAACGGGCACCCGTCCAACATGGCCCGTTCCCCATTGCGGGGCGAACCTTGACCTTCGCCGAACCCGACGTCGAGGTGTTCAGTTGCCTGGCGCTCGGGTACGAGGCTGGGCGATCGGGCGGTACCGCAACCGCTGTACTCAACGGTGCCGACGAGGTCGCCGTTGCCGCGTTCCTCGACGGACGTATCGGGTTCACCGACATAACAAACGTCGTTCGCGAGGTACTCATGCGCCACGACGCCGTGATGCCGCGTGATGTCGAGGACGTCGAAGCCGCGGACGCCGAGGCGAGGGCCTATGCGCGCGAGGCCTGTGCCCGTCTGATCTAGACGCATCCTCATCCGTGAGGACGACGCCGGAATCGGTCGTAAGAGTGATGCTTCAGGTGCGGGTGGTCGGTACGATGCCGCTATGCCAGCAACAGTGCAACGACGGGGACTCGCGATCGATGCCGCTATGGCGGTGGCGATGTTCGGTTTCGCCATGTTGTCGTTGATCGGCTTGCCCGACTTCGGGGATGTCCGGCCACTC
>CAYUJA010000137.1:0-5226 GCA_964444875.1 uncultured Acidimicrobiaceae bacterium
CGCCGGCCAGTTCGGCGAAGCAGGGCATTCCGACTACGCCGCGGCGAAGGGCGCCGTCATGAGCGGTCTCTTGCTGTCGCTCAAGAACGAGGCTGCCCGTATCGGTGACGGCGTTCGCGTCAATGCCGTCGCCCCTGGATGGACGGTCACACCGAAACGCGAGGCGGCGGGCATCGATCCCCAGCACATCGACGCTGCAACCGCAACGATGGCGAGGAAGCAACTTGCATCGCCACAAGATGTTGCCCGTCAGGTCGTCCTCATCGCTTCTGACGCCGTGTCTGCTCATCAGACGGGGCAGGTCGTGGCGGTCGCCGGGGGCATGGAAGGACGCCTTGTCCCATGATCCATCCGTTTTCCGTTGTCCGTTCACTGTTGTCTGATCTTCGCCAGGCCTGCGAGATCCAATGATCGATGTCGAACGGTTGCGGGCAGAGACGCCGGGAGTCGAGAAGGTGACCCACTTCAACAACGCCGGCGCCGCCTTGATGCCGGCACCGGTTCTCGAAGCGGTCAACGCCTACTTCGAGCGTGAAGCCCTGTACGGGGGATACGAGACGCAGAGAAAGCGCGCCAATCAGATCGAAGCGGTGTACCAGTCGCTGTCCGAACTCATCGGGGCAGACCGATCCGAGGTCGCCCTTGCCGACAACGCGACCCGTGCATGGGATGTGCTGTTCTACTCGCTTGGCCTTGGTGAGGGAGACCGCATCGTTACGACAACGTCCGAGTACGTGTCGAACTGGGCCGCATACCTTCACGTTCGAGACCGCGACGGTGTCGTCGTTGATGTGGTACCAGACACGCGTGATGGGGATGTCGACGTCGAGGCGCTCGAGGAGATGGTGAGCGAACGCGAGACGGCCCTCATCACGCTCAACCACATGCCGACCAATGGAGGACTCGTCAACCCGGCGGCAGCAGTCGGCGATGTCGCTTCACGCCACGGTATTGCGTACCTGCTCGACGCGTGTCAGTCCATCGGGCAGATCCCGATCGACGTCAGAGAGGTCAACTGCGACATGATGACCGGGACGTCGAGAAAGTACCTTCGCGGTCCACGGGGTGTCGGGTTCCTCTACGTCAAAGAAGCTTTCGTCGAACACCTCGATCCTGTGTTCGTCGAGCTCGAGAACGCTCCTGTGGTTCTCCCCGACTACTTCAGCCTGGCAGGTGGCGCTCACCGGTTCGAGACATGGGAGAAGTCGTACGCCAACATTGCAGGGTTCGGCGCTGCCATCGACTACGCCATCGATGTCGGTGTCGATGCGATGTGGGAGCGAATCCAGGCACTTGCGATGACCCTGCGCCAGCAACTAGCGATGATCGACGGCGTGGAGGTCCACGACCGCGGCACGACCAAGGGCGGCATCGTGACCTTCGAGGTGGAGGGCCGTCAGATGCTCGAGGTACGAGAACTGCTCGCAGAGCGGGCGATCAACGTTTCGACGGTCACGCCGTTCTCCGCACCGCTCGACATGCGCTCGCGCGATCTCGAGGGTCTGGTGAGAGCATCTGTACACGCATACAACTCAGATGATGAGATCGACGATCTCATCAGTGCCATCCAGATACTGGCGTGAGGTTCTCCGGTCCTACCGGGGAAACGGGAGTCCGGCGATGAAGGCTTCGATGACCGCCCGGGTTTCGTCGATAGGCACCACATAGGCCCTCCCGTCGGCGCCTTTGAAGTTCTTGACCGGCAGAGTGATGTTGTCGATCTGTCGCGTGTTCATGGACAACGCCTCTTTGCCGAGTGTCGCCATCAATGCGATCGAGATACCTTCGTCTGCCGTTATCTGGTCGGCGAGCGTCGGTAAGAAGGCAGGGAGGTTGAACGCACTCGAAGGTGAGGTCGCCTGGTCAAACAAAGCGATGAGGATCTGTTGCTGCCTGCCGGTCCTTGAGATGTCGCCACCACCCGTGCTCTGCCAATTCCCGTCTTTGAGGATCTGGTACTTGCGGGACCGTGCATACGCGACCGCTTGTTCACCGTTGAGCGTGTGTGTCCCCGCGTCGATCTCGAAACCGGATTTCAAGTCCCGCCCGGGGAACTCGAAATCGATCGTCACACCTCCGAGAGAGTCGACAACTGCGCCAACTCCTGCGAAGTCGATCTCGGCGTAGTGGTTGATAGGGATGCCTGTCTCCGCCTGTACCGTCTCGACGAGAAGATCGGGACCACCGAAAACATAGGCCGCATTGATGCGGTTGGTTCCGAAACCAGCGATATCGGACTTCAGGTCACGAGGGATGGACAGCATCTGGATGCCTTCACCCGGAACGATGTGTGCGACCATGATGACATCGGTGCGCCGTCCAGAGAATTCACCGAAATTGTCTTCCCAGTCATCAGGGAGCGTGGAGCGGTCATCGACGCCGACGATCAGGAAGTTGATCGGCTCACCTGAACCCGTGGGCGCGGGGGCCAGCGATGTGAGTTCATCGGACGCTATCCGCTCGATCTTGCCTTCGGTGTAGCGGAGATAGCTGTATCCGGCGAAGACACCAACGACGAGCAGGCCCAACAGAACGAGAATCGCCTTCTTGGCGAATCCCATGCGTTTCTTGGGCGGTGGCGCCGGTGGTGGAGATACCGGAGGGATCTCGGGATATGTTTCAGTTACGGAAGCCATGATTCGGGGAGGGTAGGTGACGAAACCCGATAGTCGGCTCGTATCACGACGCCCCCACCGCATGGCTCGTAACGCGGGTACGCTCAATGTCATGTCGAAGAAGATCCACTCTCAGGACGTGACCATTGGACCAGCCAGAGCCGGGGCGCGTGCGATGCTGCGCGCCGTTGGGTTTGGCGAAGATGACTTCGTCAGGTCCCAGATCGGTGTCGTCTCAGCAGGCAACGAGGTCACACCATGCAATGTGACCGGGCCGAAACTCGCCGGTTTCGCAAAGATCGGCGTGCGAACCGGCGGTGCAGTTGGCCTGGAGTTCGCGACCATTGCCGTTTCAGACGGGATAGCGATGGGGCACGAGGGCATGCGTGCATCGCTCGTATCGAGAGAGGTCATCGCAGACTCGGTGGAACTCGTCATGCACGCTGAACGGTTCGACGGTATGGTGTCGATCGCCGGATGCGACAAGTCGCTCCCTGGCATGCTGATGGCCGCTGCACGCCACAACCTGCCTTCAGTGTTCCTCTACGGCGGCTCCTCGCTTCCAGGCCGTATCGATGGGACGGACATTTCGATCGTCGACGTGTTCGAGGGGATCGGGGCGCACTCTGAGGGGTCCATCAGCGACGACGAGTTGCTGCGGATAGAACAGAACGCATGCCCCGGCGCGGGGTCATGTGCAGGCATGTTCACCGCGAACACCATGGCATCGGTCGGCGAGGCGATCGGCATGTCGCTGCCGGGGTCGGCATCGGTTCCTGCGGTCGACAGCCGACTCGAGGACTACGCACGCAAGTCTGGCGAGGCGGTAGTCGCGCTGCTCGAGGCCGATATCCGTCCCCGCGACATCATGACGCGTGATGCCTTCGAGAATGCCATCACCACGGTCATGGCCCTCGGTGGCTCCACGAACGCCGTGTTGCACCTGATGGCTATCGCCCATGAAGCAGGGGTAGACCTCAGCCTCGAGGACTTCGATGAGATCTCACGCCGAACACCCCACATCGGAGACATGAAGCCGTTCGGCAAATACCACATGGTGGATCTCGACCGTATCGGCGGGGTGCCTGTGGTACTCAAGGCGCTTCTCGATGCTGGGCTTCTTCATGGTGACGTCATGACGGTCACCGGTGCGACGATGGCAGAGAACCTCAAAGACGTGGTCGTGCCCACCGATCAGGACGTGCTGGTCCCCGTCGATGCACCGCTCGCGAGCCAGGGTGGTATCGCCATCCTGCGCGGGTCGGTCGCTCCCGGTGGAGCCGTCGTGAAGATCGCAGGTATCGAACTCGATGTGTTCGAAGGGACCGCCAGGGTCTTCAACGACGAACAACACGCTCTCGAGGCACTGTGGGACCACCGGTTACATCCCAACGATGTCGTCATCATCCGATACGAGGGGCCCAAGGGTGGCCCTGGCATGCGTGAGATGCTCGCTATCACCGCTGCTATCAAGGGAGCAGGCCTAGGTAAGACCGTGCTGTTGATCACGGATGGTCGTTTCTCTGGGGGAACGACTGGTTTGTGCATCGGCCACGTCGCCCCCGAGGCAGCCCACGGCGGCCCGATCGGTCTCATCGAAGAGGGTGACACGATCCGGGTCGATATTCCAAACCGCACCATCGACGTCCTCGTCGACGAAACAACACTCGAAACACGCCGTCAGGCGTGGGAACCGTACCCGCCCCGTTACACCCGTGGGGCGCTGGCCAAGTACGCACGCCTCGTCGGCTCCGCCGAATCCGGAGCCGTCCTGGACTAGGAGTCAGCCGTCAGTTCGATAGCAGCCGTCCCCCTTTCAAGGGGGACAGCAGAGGGACGTAGTCCCGATGCAGGGGGATCCGCTGCGCGGCACCTGGTCTTGCGGTCATTCCTAGAGGGTGGTGTTGGCTTCGCGTGATCCCCCTCGCTCCTCGCAGGGCTCGTCGCTTGTCCCCCTGAAAGGGGGACGCCAGACGGGACTCTTCGGAGCTGTGGGTTGTCGGCTGTCGGCTGTCGGCTAGGCTGCCCGCATGCATCTATCTATCGAATACTGCGCAGCCTGAGGGTATACCGACCGTGCCGTGAGCATGGTTCAGGCGATCCTCAACAAGTTCGAGCACTACATCGACGATATCACGCTCATTCCCTCGCGCGGAGGCGTCTTCGAGGTCATGGTTGGAGACGACCTGGTGTTCTCGAAGACCGAACTCGATCGTCATGCCACCATCGACGAAGTGATCGAATCCGTGGATGCGATCGTCGGCCCCGTCCCCGACCCTGAAGGTTCCTAGCCGTCGCGGTAAACGGCTTCTGGTTGTACCTTTCCCAGATGCGTACAAGCCGTTCCAATACCATTCTCGTGTCTGAACTCTTGTCTCACGACGGGCCATACGGACACGTTGCGGACAACTTCGTTCGCTCCATCTGTTCGGGGTGTGGCACCACGCTGACCCATGACCCTCGTTACGGCGAGTGGGGTGCATTCTGTACACAGTGCTGGTCTGGCACCCGAACGGCGTAAGACAGCCGACAGCCTGCCTCGCCACGCGATTCTTCACTGTGAACTGTGAACTGTGAACTTCCGCTTCTCAATCGACCCAGGTTGGCAGCG
>CAYUJA010000138.1:0-5197 GCA_964444875.1 uncultured Acidimicrobiaceae bacterium
ACCGTCTCGAGGTGAAGGGATCGGATGTGTCGATCGTCATCACAGGCGCACAGAATTTCCCCGCTGTTCAGGACCTCGAGAATGCGCTCACCGAGTCGTTCGGCATTCCTGTAACCGTGCTCGTCGAACACATCCCGTCAATCGTCGTCATCTACTCCGATGAAGACGGCGAGACCCGCACCGAGGTGGGCCGCGACGGTTAGCGCTGCCATGTGTCCACGCTGATCCTGGATCGGGCCGAGGATGTGTCAGACGCCACACCTGTCCCGTAGGAGATCGCAGCGATCGACGGGTAGGCTCTTGTGCCATGGATTCGTGGGAAGAAGGCGAGGGTTACGAGCCGTACGTCGGTAGGTGGAGCCGGCCCGTAGCCCGCGAGTTCGTCGATTTCGATGATCTGTGGAGACCCTTCATCCTGGCCCAGGGCCCTGCGCCGGGCTATGTAGCGTCACTCGAACCCGGAGACCGCGATCGCCTCCGTACGGTCCTGCACGAATCGCTGCCGAAGGCCGATGATGGAAGCATCCATCTCACTGCTCGTGCTTGGGCTGTATCAGGCGTGGCCTCGTGACCGCTTCGGACGGCTCGGCGGATGGTCGGAGTCTGGTACGAGACCGCCGTCTAGCGCTCTGGGTCGCTTTGGTGGCGTGGGCCGTTGCAGGAGCGGTCTCCCTGGCGGTGGCGGTTCAGGGTTCAGCCGTCTGGCTCCAGTCGATCGACGACCGGGTCTACGCGTTCGTTGTAGAGAACGAGGTCGGCTCTCTGGTGTGGCTCGGTGAGTTCCTCGGGGTATTCGGCAGCCTGCTCGTGATGGCACCGCTGATGATCGGTGTCGCCGTGTTTCTCGGGGTCAAACGCCGCTGGAGTGCGCTGACCATCTGGATAAGCGCGGTCGTGGTGTCCCAGCTTGTCAGCGTCACCATGAAGAACCTGTACGGTCGGCCGCGCCCGCCGCTACCGCTGGTGGAGACGACGAGCTTCTCGTTTCCTTCTGGCCATGCCATCACAGGAGCAGTATTCGCTATCGGGGTGATGATCGTTCTCGTTCCACCGGCCAGGAGGACCCCCGTGGCCTGGGTAGTTGCCATCATCTACATCGCTGCGATGGCGTGGAGCAGGGTGTATATCCGTGCTCACTGGCTTTCCGACGTAACGGCTGGTGTCGCCATCGGAACTGCGGTCGTTGTAAGCGCCGCATTGCTGATCATGTGGCTCGATGACCGGCAGCCCACCGCCGAGAGCGTTGACGGTCAGGAAAGCTAGCATCCGAATCGCAATGTACATCGTGAGGAGAGCAGCGAGATGAGTCGTTTGACAACAGTTGGCCGGGGAGGGGTAGGGCTTGCGCTTGCATTTGCGAACCGGCTGAATCCTGTTGCAGGTGACCCTGCAGCCCCACTCAAGACGGTTGCCTTCGTCGATGCCTTCACCCCGTCGCTCATGCCGCGAGCGTCGATGCATCAGGGGATGGCTGCGGGCATGTCCGCGCTGGCGGCCAATGTCGTCGGCATCGGATTGGACTCGGTCATACGCCTGGTCGTACCTTCGACGTCGCCGTACGCGGCCAGGGTCGGTGCACGGGCTGCGGCCACGCTCGCCGGGTACGCTCTGACAAAGATCCGTGAAACGGAAGATGAACCGACGTACGTTGCATCTGCGCGCACGGTCGGCCGTCTCGCGATGTCTGGTGGCGTCGGGGGCATGGTGTTCGAGTCTGCCGAGGAGCTACGAACCCGCTATCCGGCATCGGGCCCTGTTCGCCCCATTGTCATCGGCCTCGGGTCGTTCGCCGGTGCGTTGCTGTATTCGGGCAAGCTCCTCGAGCATCGACAGGCCATCATCAAGCGGTGGTCGGATGACGACAAGCCCGCCTCCCTCGGAGGGTCGATCGGCATCGCATTTGCTGTGATAACGGTGGGGCGACTCCTGGGCGGTGGGTTCCTGGCTTCGAGAACAGCCAGCCAGCACTATTTCGGTGGCGACCCGCTCAAAGACGTTCTCGGTCGCACCATCAACACAGCGTTGTGGGCTGGTGGAGCTGCTGCGATGTACTCGGCAGGCGTCGGTTACATCGCTCGAGCGAACGAGAAGATCGAACCCGCGTACAGCAGGGTTCCAGACAGCCCCTTCGTTTCAGGCGGTCCGAACAGCATCTCTCCGTTCGACGAACTCGGATTGCAGGGCCGCCGGTTCGTGACCGATGTGATGACACCGGACCTCATCGAGGAAACTCTGGGAGAGCCCGCCGTCGCCCATCCCATCCGTGCGTACATCGGCTACAACTCTGAACCCATCTACACGACGGGCCGCTCTGAGATGGCACTCGAGGAACTGGCGAGGCTCGGGGCTTTCGACCGCAAATATCTGCTGCTGTTCGCACCGACGGGAACCGGCTGGGTGGACCAAACGATGATCGAAAGCGCAGAGTTTCTGTCCCGTGGTGACATCGCGACGGTCTGTATCCAGTATGGGCGTTCGCCGAGTTTCCTCGCTCTTCAGAAGGTTGCGCTCGGGCGTCAGCAGTTCCGCCAACTGATGTGGGGTATCAAGCAGCGTCTCGCCGAGCGCCCCGTCGAGAAACGTCCGAAGGTTCTCATCTTCGGAGAGAGCCTGGGAGCATGGTCGAGTTCCGATGTCGTGATGCACCAAGGAATCGAAGGTTTCGACGACTATGGCATCGACAGGGCGTTGTGGTTCGGCCTTCCCGGATTCGCCAAGTGGTCTAAGACCGGTATGCGCGACGGGTCGAGCGACCTCATTCCCGATGGTTCGGTCGGTACGTTCGATCGCATCGAGGAGTACAACCAGTTGACCGAAGACGAGAAAGCCGCGATGCGAGCGGTGATCCTCGACCATGACAACGACCCGATCGCGCAGGTCTCGATGCGGCTCGCCGTGAAGGAACCTGCGTGGCTGAGGACAGCCGAGCGCGGCCGCAACGTCCCCGAAGAGATGGAGTGGTCGCCGTTGCTCACGTTCATCCAGGTCGGAGTCGACGCCATGAACGCTATGAGGGTGGTCCCCGGACAGTTCAAGTCGTTCGGGCATGACTATCGCGGAGACACGGCGGCGTTCGTCCATGCCGCGTATCGTTTTTCTGCCGTATCCGACGAGCAGATGGAGAACGTGCACCGGGTGCTGCTGCAACTCGAGGTCGAGCGTGGCGAGCGGATCAAGCAGAGCAAAGAGGCTGCCGCCGCCCAGGAGAAATCGCAGCCCAAGCGGACGCGTGGCCCCAAGTACCTGCGCGATCGCCGTCTCGGAGACAAACCCTCAGAACCCATCCCCGCAACGGCAGGCCGGGCAGACAGCGACTACCAGTGACAGCCGACAACCAACAACCAACAGCCGACAGCCGACAGCAAGAAGCCCGGTGTCCGGCCGCTCTAGTCTGATTCCATGACCGACGGTTCTCTCGACCACGCAGTCCAGCAGCTTGCTGAGGAAGCCGGTGTCGCTCCGAGTTGGGTAGATGCCTGGGGTGATCGCCAGACGGTCGCCCGTGCGGATCTTCTCGGCGTACTGTCGGCAGTTACCGGACGTTTGCTCGACACCGAGCGCTCCGTTGTTCAGGCAACAGCAGACCTGCGCAACGGCCGTCCGCCGATCGAACCCGTCCACGTTGCGTGGGACGGTGTCCTGACGATCCGGGAGGTCGGCGTTGATGTGAGCGAAGCGGCGGTCCTTCTCGAAGGCGGGGACGTGATACCGGTCGAGGTTTCGGGCCGATCCATGCGAGTCGCCCGGAGACTCCCGACCGGCTATCACCACCTCTCGCTTAACGGTGGAGACATCACGGCCCACGTGTTCTCTGCACCTGTGAAGGCTCATCGCGCACCACGAGGGGCGCTGGGACTTCTCGCTCCGATGTATTCGCTCAGGAGTTCCGACGCCGACACTGGTATCGGCACGATCGCCCAGATGTCACGTCTTGGGGACGTTTGTAGCGATGTCGGTGTCCCGGTTGTTGGCACACTGCCTCTCCTTGCGACGTTCCCCGACTACCCGTCACCGTACTCCCCGGTGTCACGGCGGGCTTGGAGCGAACTCTTCGTCGACTTCTCATCGATTCCCGATTGGTCAGAGGTCCCACTGCACCGGGGAAGCGATCCGCTCTGGGTCGACTACGAGGGCACAGGGTCTCGGATCCGTGAGTCACTCGCCAGGTACGCGTCGCACGTTTCAGAAACGCCGGGGTTGCGGTCCAGGGTCGATGGGTACCTGCGCCAGACGCCGGAGATGGCCGAGTACGCTCGGTTCCGCGCTCTGGGCGAGCGATACGGGCTCAACTGGAGAGCCTGGCCGCGCGGTGCCAGGCCGGGCCCCGACCGGATCAGGTATCACGAAACGGTGCAATGGTTGATGGATCTCCAGCTGTCCGGGCTCTCGAAGCGGTTGCGCGGCCGGGGACAGTACTTCTACCTCGACCTCCCCATCGGTAGTCACCCGGACGGGTACGACATCTGGGAGAACCCGGACCTGTTCGCTCCGGCCGGAATCGGTGCACCTCCTGATCCACTGTTCGTAGGGGGCCAGGATTGGGGACTGCCTGCCTCCATTCCCTCGGTTTCTCGTGCCGAGGGGCACATGGACTTCCGAAAGGCGGTCCGCCATCAGTTCACGGTTGCGGGCCTGCTCAGGATCGACCATGTCATGGGTGTCCACCGCATGTGGTGGGTGCCCCACGGTGCGGGCGCCAACCACGGGGCGTACGTTATGCAGCCGACCGATGAGATGTTCGCCATCATCTGTATCGAGTCGGTGCGTGCAGGTGCCGCTGTGGTCGGTGAGAACCTCGGCACGGTGCCGCCCGAGATCGGGCAGGGACTCCATGAGCACGGACTCCTTGGTATGACCGTTGCCCAGGATGGCCCCAAAGTGCCCGCACCAACGGACCTCATCGCGATCTCCAGCCACGACACCCCTGCGTTTGCGGCATGGTGGAAGGGCCTCGACATCGACGATATGGTCGACCTCAGCGTCTTCGATGACGAGCGCGCCGTGAACGAGCGCGACATGCGGCGGCGCTCCATTTCCGACCTGGAGGCGTACTTCTCCACATCTGGCCCTGTTCCAACCCGGGATGCCCTGTTGGCCTGGATCGCAGGGTCGGATGCTGCGATCGCCCTGGTCAACCTCGACGATCTGTTGATGGAGGAACGCCGCCAGAACGTCCCAGGTACGTACCACGAGCGGC
>CAYUJA010000139.1:0-5155 GCA_964444875.1 uncultured Acidimicrobiaceae bacterium
GTCGCTGGTTCGCGATTGGTTCTTCTCGATCCTGACGGTGGTCGCTTTCGGTCTGACACTCGTCGTGTTCGAGATCATGGGTCGCATTGCCCTGCTGTTCAGCCTGCGGCGTTTCGAGTGGGTGATGGCGTGGCTCCAGCAGACCCTCCTCGCCGTCTTCCGGATTTCCGGTGTTCGTTTCGACATCGAAGGTCTCGACCACTTCGAGAAATCCGGCGGGTACCTGTTCGTTTCGAACCACCAGAGCATGTACGACATCCCGATCTTCGGCGGCATCCTGGTACGCAACTTCCCGAAGTACGTTGCAAAGAAGTCGCTCGCATCGGGGATCCCGGCGATCAGCCTGAACCTGTCACGGGGCGGGAACGCGCTGATCGACCGCGGCGACAGGGATCAGGCGATGGAGGCCATATCTGGGATGGCGCGGGACTGTCAGGAGAGGGGCGTGTCCGCAGTGATCTTCCCTGAGGGCACCCGTTCGCGCGACGGTTCGCTCGGCGTGTACAAGGTCGGTGGGGTAGCCGCGCTCATGTCCGGTGCTCCCGACCTCCAGATCATCCCCACCGTGATAGACGGGTCCTGGAGGGTGTTCGCCAACAACATGTTCCCGATCCCATACGGCACCCACGTGCGCGTGCGCTTCGGTGAACCCATCGACCGCAGCCCGGACGAAGAACCGCGCGAGATAGTCGAGCGCTGTGCGGCATGGGCCCAGGGCGTGCTCGAGGAGTGGCACACCGGCTGACCGCTTCGCTTTCGGACCGCTTCGCTTTCGGACTCCCTCGGATTCTTGTCTGATAGCGAGTCTTCGAGTCGGTCTGTAAGCGAGTCTTCGAGCGGTCTGGATTCTGTAAGCGAGTCTTCGAGCGGTCTGCGAGCGCAGCGAGCGGTAAGCTGTCCCCATGGAAGACGTACGCATTGGATTGTTCATTGACTATGAGAACCTCGCTATCGGCGCACGAGAGGATCTCGGTATCACCTTCGACTTCGGCCCGATAGCCGATGCGCTTGCAGAACGCGGCAGGGTCGTTGTCCGCCGTGCATATGCGGATTGGTCCCACTTCGAGAAGGACCGCCAGATGCTCACGACTAACCATGTCGAACTCATCGAGATCCCGCAACGCAAGGGGATGGTCCGTAAGAACGCAGCCGACATCAAGATGGCCGTCGACGCCATCGAACTCGCATTCGAACGGGACTACGTCACGACGTTCGTGATCTGTACCGGAGACTCTGATTTCTCACCTCTGGTGCACAAGCTCAGGGAACTCAACAAACAGGTGATCGGCGTGGGGCTCAAAGCGTCAACGTCCAAGCTTCTGCCCCCCGCCTGTGACGAGTTCATCTTCTACGAGAACCTCGACGGTGTCGACCTGCCCCAGGCCAGGGTGCTGCGCCGCGGCAAGAGCGAACCGGCGCATCAGACCCAGGACCTCAAGTCGCTCGACCGGGTCATCTCCCAGACGCTGTCCGGCCTCCTGCGCTCCGGTGATACCGAGGTGCGGTCGTCCCAGATAAAACGAGCGGTCCTGCGTAAGGACTCGACGTTCTCTGAGAGCGATTTCGGCTTCCGGTCCTTTGGCGAACTCATGCGCAATCTCGCTGAACGCGGTGTCGTGCGACTCGACGACACGGGCCGCCAGGGAGACCCTGAGGTGTCGTTCCCTCCCGAGGGCAGGGGAGAGAAGGAGGCGTTCGCTCTCCTCGAGAAGATCGTCCTCAGCGCTCCTGCAGGCAAACCCCTCCCGTTGTCCCGCCTCAAGGACGATATGCGAAAGATGGATGATTCGTTCTCTGAACGATCGTTCGGCTACAGCGGCTTCTTGCAGTTCGTCAAGGCAGCGAACGCCAAGGGGATCGTCGATCTGTCGTTCGACGAGGAGTCCGGTTCCTATCATGTCGGTCCCGCCTGAGCCAACGCTCTGGCGTCTGGCATCGGTTATCTGAAATTCGTTCGCAGTCGACGCCGAAATGAATTACACTATTGTCATTCACTGCGGAGGCGGACATGGCTGTAGCGGTACAGGAACCTACGACGAACGTTGATTTTGTGGCAGAGGCGGTGCTTGACGCGTACCGATCCCACGTTGAAGAGGCGACGCACATGTCGCTTGCGGAATTCATCGACTCACCGAAGTCCGCTGGTGCGATCCGTGCGATCGTCGCCCAGGACTCACACACCGTCGAGGTCGTGCTCGATGGAGACTCTCCCACGGAGGTGCTGAGCGAGGTCGCCTGGACCCTCGAGGGACGGGGATGGCACCTCAACGTTCTCGTGAACCTTGCGCGCCTTGGGGATGCCCACACGGCGCTTCGTGGCACGCCGTGCTCGTTGCAGGGCTGGTGGTTCGAGGGAGAGATGGTACGGTTCTCGAGCCACGAAAGGCCGTAGTGAACCACCAACCGATCAAGACGTAGGTCCGGCTATGCCTGTACCGCTGTACACCCAGACCGTCATCGCATTCATCTGGGATTTCGACAAGACCCTCATCCCTTCGAACATGCAGGACCCCATCTTCGCCGAGTACGACGTCGACCCTGCGGTGTTCTGGGCCGAGGTGGACGGCCTTGTCGAGCACTACGCCACGAACGGTGTGATCATCCAGAAGGACACCGCCTATCTCGGGCATCTGTTGACCTACGTCCGCGAGGGCCTCTTTGCGGGCCTATCGAACGAGAAACTGAAAGAACTCGGTGCGCTGCTCGAGCCCGTCCCCGGCATGCCGGACTTCATGGATTCAACGCGAACCCATGTCAGCGAGACCCCAGAGTTCGTAGCCGAGGGCATCACGGTCGAGCACTACATCGTATCCACCGGACTGCGCCCGATGATCGAGGGGAGCGTCTTTGCGGACAAGATCGATGGGCTGTGGGCCAACACGTTCATCGAGGAAGTTGCCGAACCCGGGTTCCTCGATAGGTTGCCTGTTCCCGCCAAACCAGGACCGATCACCCAGCTCGGATACACGATCGACAACACGTCAAAGACCAGAGCGCTCTTCGAGATCAACAAGGGCGTCGGCAGGATCCCTGGTATCAACGTCAATGCACGGATGTCCGAGGACCAACGACGCGTCCCGATCAAGAACATGGTCTACATCGCAGACGGCCCGTCGGACGTTCCGGCGTTCTCGATCCTCAACAAGTCCGGTGGACGAACGCTCGGTGTGTACACGCTGGCTCCGACGAACAACCACAAGAACGTCAAAGCGCTTCAGCAGCACGGCAGGATCCAGGGGATGGCCGAAGCCGACTTCCGCCCTGGCAAACCGGCCTACCTGTGGCTGATGGACACGCTGGAACAGATCGGCTTCGAGATCGTCGAGGCACGCCGCCAGGCGTTCTCTGTCATCAAGAACCCGCCGGGCCATGTGTAGGCAGCCATAATCCAGGAGATCCTGGCCGTTGACTGTTAGAACGTGCGTTGTCCGGACTCGTTGGCATCCTGATCGCGTTCAGCTTCATCAGTGTCGTCGAGGTGCTCCGGCATCGCGTACCGTTGGTCTTCTTCTGTCATCATCGGCAACGCTGGCCACTCGAGGAAACGGTACTCCTCGACGAGATCGATGTGTAACCCCGCTGCGATGAGAGCGTGTCTGCTCCGATATGGCACTGGGGGTGGGCGAGGGTGAGGCCGGACACGTCCCCGAGATAGGTCCTGTCGAAGTCCACGACATCGGTGAGTCGTGTCCGATCGGACATGAAGGCTTCGATACCGTAGCCGTCGGGACCTGCGTGGATCGGAACGCGGTCGTTCCAGTTTGCGAGGTTGTCCGAGCGGTAGCGGTCCGGATTCACGGCAGATCGATGCCGAGTTCGGCGCGCATCGCTTTCGTGAGACCCGATGCGACGAGTCGGTACGAGTCCTCGACCAGTTCTCGTACCTCCTGTATCGGAGCCTCAGGTACGAGGTCGACGGTGACCCAGTGGCGTTTGTTCATGTAGTAACCCTCCCGAACGAACGGGTACTGGCTTCTGAGGATCTCGCCGTCCTCCGGATCGACCTTGACGGTCACGTACCCGGGTTCGCCGTCGACGGTCGCCAAGGCGAACATCTTGCCACCGACCTTGTAGACGGCCGCGTCGTCGCCGAAGGGGAACTCGAGGACCGCCCCCGGCAGTGCGGCACACCAGAGACGGACCTGCTCGATCGTGATCGTTTCTGCCATGGGACGAGCCTACCGGGGCGGACCTGGCCAGCCCACGGTCGACCTACCCTTGTCACAGGCAAACAGAAGGATTGGCCATGGGAATCAGCAAGGTCGGGATCGTCGGCGGGGGTCAGATGGGCGGAGGCATTGCAGAGGTGTGCGCCAAAGCCGGTGTGCAGGTCGTGGTTGCCGAGGTGTCAGATGAGCTGGCTGATCGGTCGAAGGCAGGGATCACGAAGTCCCTCGACAAGGCGGTCGACCGCGGAAAACTCGACGCCGACGGCAGGGATGCGGCGCTCGACCGTCTCACGTTCACGACGGACCTGTCACTCTTTGCCGACCGCGAACTCGTGATCGAAGCCGTCGTTGAGAATCTCGACGTCAAGAAGGACCTCTTCGGCAGGCTGGATGCGATCATCGAGGACCCCGATGCGATCCTGGCGTCGAACACCTCGTCGATCCCGATCACTCAGATCGCGCTGTCGACCACGAGGCCGCAGTCTGTCGTCGGGATGCATTTCTTCAACCCTGCCCAGATCATGCCGCTGGTCGAGGTCATCTCCACGGTGGTCGTCGATGAAGCCCAGGCAGACCGTGCCGCGGAGTTCGCAGCAGACACGCTCGGCAAGACCGTCGTACGGGCCAAGGACCGCGCAGGGTTCATCGTCAACAAGTTGCTGTGCCCGTACATCTTCGAGGCGATCCGCATGTACGAGGAGGGCTTTGCGACCCGTGAGGACATCGACGCCGCCATGGTCAACGGCGCCGCTTACCCGATGGGGCCTCTGACGCTGTCCGACCTCATCGGGAACGACACGATGCTTGCCGTCGCCGATGCGTTCATGGCCGAGTACGAGGACCCGAGGTACGCCGCACCGACGCTGCTCAAGCGGATGGTCGAAGCCGGCCTCCTCGGCCGCAAGTCCGGCAAAGGCTTCTACGACTACTCCTAGGACTTTGGCGTCCAGATCCGCCATATACGGCGCCGTTGGACGCCAAAGTCC
>CAYUJA010000140.1:0-3267 GCA_964444875.1 uncultured Acidimicrobiaceae bacterium
TCAGCCGCACCAGGCCAGGCAGCCGAAGCCGCTGGCGCCAAGTGGGTCGGGTACAACACGGACATGACCGAATTCGCTCCGAACGCCTGGCTGACGGCAGCCATCTGGGACTGGGGCCCTCTCTACATCACGACGGCCCAGCAGGTCATCGATGGTACGTGGACGTCTGAGTCGGTGTACGGAAACATGGCTGACGGGATGGTCGCACTCGCACCGTTCGGTGAGTCCGTGTCCCAGGAGACCCAGGATCTGATCCTCGAGCGTGAGGCGGAGATCAAGGACGGATCGTTCTCGGTCTTCTCCGACCCGATCGTCAACCAGGATGGTGAGAGCCAGCCACTCGGAGACATCTTCGGTATGGACTTCTTCGTTGAAGGCGTGATCGGTAGCCCGACTGGGTGACAAACGAACGTAGCGACGCAATGGACGTGCCCCGACGAATGAGGGGTGCGTCCATTGCGGGCTATGGAAGAGAGGTTGGCGGGTGACCCAAGCACCACCGGAAGAACTAGCGGTTGAACTTCGGGGCGTCAGCAAGTCGTTCTACGGTGTGAAGGCGAACGACGATGTCGACTTCGAACTCGCCCGCGGGGAGGTCCATGCACTCCTTGGGGAGAACGGTGCAGGGAAGTCGACGCTCTGCTCGATTCTTGCCGGCCTCTATCGCCCCGACTCGGGAGACGTGTTCTTCGAAGGCAGAGAGGTCGATTTCAAGAACCCCAAAGACGCTCTCGCTGCCGGTGTCGGCATGGTGTATCAGCACTTCCGCCTCGTATCGAACCTGACGGTCGCGGAGAACTTCGCCCTCGGCCACCCCGACATGGGCATCAGGCTCAACCAGAAGCAGTTGTACGCCGATGCCACCGAACTCGGTGAGAAATACGACCTCCCGATCGATCCGTCTGCTCGTATCTGGCAGCTGTCGGTCGGTGAGCAGCAACGGGTCGAGATCCTCAAACTCCTGTATCGCGACGTCAAGATACTGATCCTCGACGAACCGACAGCGGTGCTCACGCCCCAAGAAGGACAGGCTCTGTTCAAGACGATGCGACAGATGGCGGCAGAGGGCCGCTCCGTCATATTCGTATCGCACAAACTCGACGAGGTCAAGCAGGTGTCGGACCGTGTCACGGTGTTGCGTGGAGGCAAGACGGTCGGTGGGGTGGCGACGGCCGATGCCGAACTCACGGACCTCGCACGGATGATGGTCGGGCGTGACCTCGTCCTCCCGACTCGGGATGCTCCCGAAGAGGTCGGAGATGTCGTGCTGGCGGTCAAAGACATCCGTGTTGCCGGGGACCGTGGCCTCGAGGCCGTTCGCGGCATGTCGTTCGATGTGCGATCCGGAGAGGTCGTCGGTATCGCAGGCGTATCAGGCAACGGCCAGCGCGAACTCGCCCACGGCCTCGTCGGGTTGCGGACTCCAACCTCAGGGGTGGTCTCAGTCGATGGAGTCGACGTGACGAAGAGTTCAACACTCAAGCACATCAACGCTGGTATCGGTTACGTGCCACAGAGCCGTCTCGGTATGGGCCTTGCGCCCGGTCTGACAACGGAGGAGAACCTCGCGCTCAAGGCGTACAGGAACCCTCCCTATTCCAAGGGCAGGCGACTGATCGCATCGTCGTTCCGTGACCACGGTGCCCGCATCATCGATGAATACGATATCCGTGGTGTACGGCCCGGACTGCCCATCAGGCTGCTGTCTGGTGGAAATCTACAGAAGGCGTTGATCGCCCGCGAGATCGAGATGGAACCCACCGTCCTGATCCTTCGCTCTCCGACGCGGGGCCTGGATGTCGGGGCGACGGAAGCTGTCCGCAACCTCATACTCGCGGAACGCGAACGAGGTGTTGCGACATTGCTCATCTCTGAGGATCTCGACGAACTGCTTGCACTCTCTGACCGGCTACTGGTCATGTTCGAAGGGGAGATCGTGGGAGAGATGCCGGCAGAAGATGCCACCGCCGAGCGGTTGGGTCTGCTCATGTCAGGACAAGCTGAGGTGGTTCCACGATGACGAAGCGTAGATACATCGTCGAACCACGAGGCCTCGTCTCGTGGAAGGTCAGGCTGGGTGTGCCGATCGCTTCCGTACTCGCAGCGTTCGTGGTTGCAGGCATCTTCTTGTTGCTCACCGGTGTTAACCCGATCGAGGTCTACGCCGAGATGCTCAATGCAGCATTCGGAACGCCCCGCGGGATCAGCGAAACGTTGATCTCGTCGACACCGCTCATCTTGACCGGCGTCGCTGCAGCCATCGCGTTCAAGATGCTCGTCTGGAACATCGGTGCTGAGGGTCAGTTCATCTTCGGAGCGGTCGTCGCATCCGGTGTTGCGATATGGCTCGGTGATGGGCTGCCGTCGATCGTGATGATCCCCATCGTCATCGTCGCAGGTGGCGTCGGTGGCGCCCTGTGGGCTGCAGTCTCTGCCATCCCGAGGGTGTATCTCGGAACGAACGAGATCATCACGACGCTGATGCTCAACTTCATCGCCTTGAACCTGATGAACTTCCTCATATTCGGAAGTTCGAGTCCGTGGAGAGATCCTGCCTCCGCGCAATTCCCCCAGGGCAGACCGATACCTGACAATGCGAGGCTGCCCGAGTTCTTCTTCCGCCTCGACGTCGGCATCTTCATCGCGATCGTTCTAACGATCGCTGGCTGGTATCTCATCGGGAAGACCCGCTGGGGGTTCGCTGTGCGTGTCGTTGGTGATTCATCCGATACGGCCCGATACGCCGGGATCGGTGTCGCCCGCAAGATCCTGTCCGTGTTCCTCCTGTCCGGTGCATTCGCAGGCCTTGCAGGCGGTCTCTTCGTATCAGGCCCCGTTGGTGCGCTCGACCCTCGCTCGCTCGATCTCGGCCTCGGGTTCACAGGGATCATCGTCGCTGCCCTCGCCGGTTTGCACCTGATCGCCGTCATTCCGGTAGCGGTACTCATGGGTGCCCTCAACAACGCCGGGCCATCGCTCCAGTCCATCGGCGTGCCCACGGCTACCGTGACGATGCTCCAGGGCGCCATCTTGATCTTCGCCGTTGCCGGCGAGTTCTTCATCCGCTACCGGATCCGACGACCAGATACCGAGCCTGAACCGGATCCCGACCCTGAGCCGGTGCTCGAGGAGGTGTCACCCGCATGAACGAATCCTTGCTCATGCTCACCATCGTGGCGACGATCGGCCTCGGCACGCCGCTCATCTTCGCAACGATCGGCGAGATCATCACCGAACGGGCGGGCATCCTGAACCTCGGCGTCCAGG
>CAYUJA010000140.1:3367-5097 GCA_964444875.1 uncultured Acidimicrobiaceae bacterium
ACGATCGGCGAGATCATCACCGAACGGGCGGGCATCCTGAACCTCGGCGTCCAGGGCATGATGCTCATCGGTGCGGTCGCTGGTTTCTGGGCGACGTTCACGACGGGAAGTCTGTTCCTCGGCGTCGTCACCGCAGTGGTCGCCGGCGCGGCTCTGTCCGTCATCCATGCGTTCCTGTCGGTCAGCCTCAGGGTGAGCCAGATCGTCTCAGGTCTTGCCCTTGCGATCTTCGGTACAGGCCTGGCAAGCTTCCTGGGGCGTGCTGGTAGCAACCCGCTCGTCGGGAATCCATCGCGGGCGGTGTTCAAACCTCTGTTCAGCGGGGGCATCACGGAGATTCCCTTGGTTGGGCCCCTGCTGTTCGGGCACGACGTCCTGATCTACGTGTCGTGGATCGTCGCGGCAGGCGCTAGTTATTACCTGTTCCACACACGAATGGGATTGTCGCTGCGCGCTGTTGGCGAAGACCCTGCAAGTGCCGAGTCCGCCGGTGTGAATGTGTCGCGAGTCCGTTACCTCCATGTAATGGCCGGCGGGGCCCTTGCCGGCCTCGGTGGGGCCTACTTCTCTCTGGCGCTGACACCGACCTGGCAGGATGACCCGATCGGTGCTGCAGGATGGATAGCGATCGCTCTCGTCATTCTTGCAAGCTGGAGGCCGTGGCGGGCCGTGTTCGCTGCGTACCTCTTTGGGGCTGCAGAGCGTGTTCAGTTCACGTTACAGACGATGGGTGATCCCTGGAGCAACATCCCGTCGACCTTGCTTGCGATGCTGCCGTTCGTCCTGGCGATCATCGCGATGATCGTGCTCACCAGTGGCAAGCGGGCACGCTTCCTCGGTGCCCCCGAAGCCCTCGCCATCCCGTACTACAGGGAGCAGCGATAGCCCTTTGACGGGCGGTACCGCAACGCTTGAGCGAGTTTGCGAACATGGGCGCCGCGGACGGTATCGTTATAGCTAACCGAGGAAGGGATACATATGTCACTCGAGAGCAAGTTGCTGGCCGCTGCGAAGGACGCAACCGGTGATGATACGATCATTGATGTGGCCGAGTTCATGCCGAAGGGTTCCATGGGAGCATCGATCGCGGGTGCTGCGGCGGGAGGCCTCGTTGGCGGCGGCGCGACCGGAGGGAACGATTGGGGACAGGCGATCGGAGCCGCGGGCGGCATGGCCGCAGGGCGTGCAGCCGTCGGCCTCGGCAGGGATCTCCCGCCGTACATCTGCGTTGCTACCTCCCCCGATACGGTGTATCTCCTCGGGATGAAGTCGCAGTTCCACACCAAGAACATGGATCTGCTCGCACAGATCTCACGTGACCAGCTTGGCGTCGAGGTTCACCAGCGCGCAAGCGTCCGCACCGTCGTTCTCGAGGATCTCACCACCGAGAACAAGTTCGCTCTCGAGCTTCCTCGTCTCAACGTCTATCACGGCAAGGCGATGGTCGAGTTACTCATGCTGTCCGATTCCCATCATGACGAAGAGCCGTCACTCGACGAGATCGAGGCAGAGAGCGAGAGCGTCTAGGACTCGAAGAGCGTCCCGGCAAGTGTGTTGTGGCGCTCGATCAGAGGTTCGAGTTCCACGCCGGTGAGGCGACGGTCGGTCACGACTGCCCGTCCATGGACGTAGTTGTGATCCACGGTTGTTGGAGCGGCGAGGAGCACCGCAGCCACCTGGTCATGTTGCGCCCCTGCGTACTCGAGGCGGGACATGTCGATCGCGATGAA
>CAYUJA010000141.1:0-5078 GCA_964444875.1 uncultured Acidimicrobiaceae bacterium
CGAGATCATCTGATCCGTATCGGCCTCGAGTCGTGTGGCGAGCACGGCTTCGATCAGCCCATCCCACTCATCGGTGGGTCGAACCTGCTCGCATCCATACCGGGGAGCCAGGACGGTTACGTGATGCTGGCCGCCCACTATGACGCCTGCGGACGGGACAACCCGGGTGCCGACGACAACGCTGCCGCGGTTGCGATAGCCCTCACCGTTGCGGAGAACCTGCGTGGCAGCGATCTCGGCAGCACCGTGATCATCGCCCTTTTCGATGCGGAGGAGCCCCCGTACTTTCTGTCGTCGAACATGGGGTCACAATGGTTCGTCGACCACCCCACGATTCCACTCGGAAAGCTCGAGACGATGATCTGCCTCGACCTCGTCGGCCACTCCATCGGCCCGGAAGGGACACCGGACGAGGTGAGCGAGTCGGTGTTCGTCCTCGGGGCGGAGAAGGCAACGGGCACCGGAGAGATCCTCGACGCACTACCACCGAGGCAGGGAATCCGACCGAGAAGAATCGACAACTACGTCGTCGATTCGATGTCTGACTACGACGCCTTCATGAACGCGGGTGTCCCGTTTCTGTTCTATACCGCAGGGAGGACGGAGCACTACCACATGCCGACCGACACGCCGGACCGCCTCGACTACACCAAGATGTCGGCTCTTGCAGACCATCTCACCGATGTTGTCACGGCACTGGCGAACCGTGAGTTCTTTCCCTACTTCTACGGAGAGGGCTACGACGATGAGGCTACGATCGACTCGCTCGATCGTGTGCTCTTGCCGCTGTCGCGGGTCTCGGATGAGGCCCTTGCGGCGTGGAGGCTCGTCCACGACCTGCGCTACAACCTCGCCGAGATCGGTTCACTCGGTAGACAGGACCGGTCGACGATCCGCATGATCGTCGACCAGATAGAGTCCGCTCTCGCCTGACGACCCCTCCGATTTTCCGAACCGCCACCCGTTTCCTCGTCGTCCTGCCATCATGAAGCCATGGCGAGGATGTACCCAGCGAGATTACCGATCGATGTTTCGTCCTCTGAGTCTGCGGTCTACAACGCACTCAAACATCTCGGCGACCCGTGGCGGGTGTTCCACTCGGTGGCGTGGCAGTCGCGTCGCAACGGCCGCCAGGGCGACGGCGAAGCAGATTTCGTCCTCGTCCATCCGCGGCACGGGTTGATCGTGATCGAGGCCAAGGGCGGGTCCATCACGATCAAAGATGGCGACTGGTTCACGTCGAACAAAGGCGGCCTCTACCCGATCGACCCGTTCGAGCAGGCCGTGTCGTCGAAACACGCACTCGTCACGTACCTGCGTGACGCTATCCCTGAGTTGCCGTTCCTCGCAGCCGGCCATGCAGTCTGGTTCCCGAAGATCACGGTCAGCGGCGACCTGTCTGCAGGGGCGCCGGAAGCTCTGATCCTCGACCGCAGAGATCTCGATCGCCCGGCAGCGGCGATCAACGACGTGGTGAACCACTGGAACCTGCATCGCACCATCGATGAACAGTCGCTCGAGGCGATCACGGACAAACTCGCCCCGACGGTCACGATCCGCCACACGCTGGCCGATGACGTTGCGGAGGTGAAGGCCCGCCAGGTCGAACTCACCGAGACGCAGCGGCGTGCCCTTGCCGGACTCAGCCGGGCACGGCGGGTGCTGGTGTACGGAGGTGCGGGCACCGGCAAGACGGTCCTCGCCGACGAGCGGGCACGACGGCTGTCCGCCGATGGGTTCCGTGTGGTCCTGACCTGTTTCAACCGCCCCCTCGGCGATGCCTTCGCAGCAGAGCTCGCAGACAACGACCTCGTCACGGCAGGTTCGTTCCACTTCCTCGCCCGCCAGTGGATCACCGACGCAGGCCTCGATTTCCCCGAAGACCCCGAGTCCGGATTCTGGGACGACCCCGTGGGCGAACTGCTGCTCGAAGCGTTCACGACCGGGGACTTTGCTGCGGATGCGATCATCATCGATGAGGGACAGGACTTCGATGACTCGTGGTTCATGGCGCTCGAAGGGGCGCTCGAGAACCCGGACGAGGGTCTGTTCCTGGTGTTCGCAGACCCGCACCAGGCGATCTATCGCGACGGCTGGGAACCTCCGATCGACGCAGTCGAATACACCCTGGACCGCAACTGCCGCAATACGAACCAGATCGCAGAGGTGGTGGCGCGCATCTACGGCGATGACCTGCCGTCCCAGGGCACTGATGGCCCCGAACCGCTGTTCATCCCAACGGAGTCCCCCGAGGGAACGGACAAGGCCCTCAAGGGGGTCCTCCACAAGCTGATCAATGAGGGCAACCTCTCAACCGATGAGGTGATCGTGCTCACCCAGTACAGGAACACGAAGGACGGCCTCATCGGCAAGAGCCTCGCAGGCCTGACACTCGAAGCTATCGAGGACCGCACCACAGGAGTAGCCGTCGAAACGATCCACCGATACAAAGGCCTCGAAGCAACTGCAGCCGTCGTGATTCTCGAACGCCTCGAGAAGGACCGGGACAGGTCACTCGCCTACATCGGACTGTCCCGCCCCCGGGCCCAACTCGTCGTCATCGCACCACGGGACGTCGGAACCGCCCTCGGACTCAGCTGACGTCCCATGTCTCACCTCCATGAGTCACCCCGTCGCGCTCACCACGTGGAACCAAAGCCAATATCTTGGCGCTCCTGACGCAGGAACGGGCGAAAGCGAGATGCCCGGGGGATCAGGCCAGTTCTACGATGCCGTTCGGTGTGCGGATGGTGGCGGTGATCCCGGCTTCTCCTGCGATCACGTCGAGCGGCACACCGATGGCATCCAGGGCGGCGTCTACCAGAGGGACATCTGGGTGTGTGATCTTCAGATCAACGAGTTCACAGCCTCGGGGAAGCATCGAAGCGGGGTGCCGGCTTTCGCCCCAGTCGATCAGGAACGGCACGACGCCATCGGCTCTCCGGGCGAACGGATCGGTCAGCCGCCACGAGAGCACCGCCCCGTTGGGAAGTGCCCGACTCCCGGGGGACACCGCTCCGAGATCTACTCCGGCCGAGGACGTCCGTTCGATGCCGGCCTCGAGGTCGCTGCTCTTGGCTGCCCACGTAACCAGCCGCGGCTCTTCGAGCGCGTCGATGCCGAACAACACCGGGTCACCGTCGATCGAGGGCTGCAGGTCGGGGCCGATGATCTCGAGGTAACACGTATCCCCGAGCGACACGAGCGCGTTGCGGGTCCCCCAGTCCTCGTGACGGCCGCCGGGGACGACAGGGCACCCGAACAGCCGCTCGACGGTCGCGATCCCGTCGGCAAGGTCCGGGGCCGCGTACACGAGGTGGTCGACGAACGGGAACATGATTGCCTCGTTTCAGATGATGGGCGCCTCACGCTAGTAGTCCGGTGAGTTCGTGGCCCGGGGTTGGTGCATGTCGGGCGACGTGTCATCCTTACGGTATGAACAGCACTGCACCCCACGGATGCTCCAGACCGTATCGCGGCCGATGCGACGCATCGTGACGATTCTCGCCGTTGTCGGCACCTCGCTGGTCGCCGTGTTCGGTCTGTTGTGGACGGCGCAACGCAAGCTGATCTACTTCCCCACTCAGGCGGTCGGTGAGGCATCGGCGGTCTTACCCGGTTCCGAGGACGTGACCTTCACGACCGAGGATGGGCTGACACTGTCGGCATGGTGGCTCCCGGCCCCAGACGATCCGAACGGTTCCACGATCGTGGTGTTCCACGGAAACGGCGGCAACCGTGCCGACCGGGTTCCGCTCGCACGAGCGCTCACGGCACAGGGGTACGACGTACTGCTCACGGACTACCGCGGCTACGGCGGCAACCCCGGAAGTCCATCTGAGACTGGCCTCCTTCTCGACGCGAAGGCAGCTATCGCCTATCTCCGTACCCGCCCCGGTATCGACCCGGACCGGCTCGTCTATTTCGGCGAGTCGCTCGGAGCCGCGGTCGCGATCGGAGCGGCACGGGAGCTCCCCCCGTCTGCGATGATCCTGCGGTCCCCGTTCACATCACTGCCCGATGTTGCATCGGTCCACTACCCGTATCTCCCGACCGGTCTTCTGCTGAGGGATCGCTACCCGAGCATCGATACGATCGGCACACTCGATGTGCCCGTCCTCGTGATCGCAGGTTCACGGGACACCATCATCCCGTTCGCCCAGAGCCAGGAACTCTATGAAGCAGCCCGCGGCCCGAAGTCTTTCGTCACCATCGAAGGTGCCGACCACAACGACCCCGAACTCACCCACGGACCCCTCTTGATCGAAGAGATCACGACCTTCCTCAACGGCGTCGCTCGGTCCTCCTGATCGGGACAGCTCCCGGATACGGGAAACGGCCTGCCACCGTGAGATATTGGGTCTCCAAACGCCAGAAGGGTTGGCCATCACCAGTGGCCAACCCTCGAGTTCGACTGTCCCTGGCGACCTACCGCTTCGACAGTCGAATCTGGCTACGTCGAACCACCTGACGCCCACCCTCCCCCCTAGGTAAGGAGAAGCGAGTTGGACTCGACTCTGATTAGACGCCGCCGGTGACGCCGCCGGTTCCCGGTATCTCCGGTTTCTTCCTGAAGAACACGACCACCCGCGACCTGCTCCACGCACCCTCGAGTTCGATCGTCGGGGAGGCTGATGGAGATCTTCATACCTCCACCCTACGGGGGCACTCCCCCGTGACTACCTCGGTTGTCGTCAGGTGATGATCGTCCAACCCAACTCCCTGGCCTTGCGGTACTTCTCACGTCGGTACTCCTCGGTGTAGGGGGTCTCCCGTGTGATCCCCATCTCTTCGATGTCGTCGAAGACGCGGTCGACGGCAACCGACACCGGAACCTCGATGTAGCCCTTGGATCGGTAGAAGTACGCCCGCCCGTCGTGGTCGAGATGGAGCCAGCGGCGCGTGATGCCGTGCTTGTAGACCTCGATGACCGCCCCCTCCCACTCGACGCGGTACATGTACATGAACCCGTTGCAATGCTTGAGTGGCAAGGCGTCGTGGAGGGGGTCCCAGTCGGGTTCCTGGGATGAGAGCCTGTCGCGCAACTTATCCATGACGCGGCTCATCTTGAGAATGAA
>CAYUJA010000142.1:0-4921 GCA_964444875.1 uncultured Acidimicrobiaceae bacterium
CGACATCGGGGACGTCTTGAGGCCCATCTTGTGGAAGTTCGGCCCGATCGTCAGCCCCGGAGTGTCCCTGTCGACGATCAAGGCGCACAGGCCTGCCCATCCCTTGGATCTGTCGATCGTGGCGAAGATGATGAACACGTCCGCAACCGGCGCATTGGTGATGAACATCTTGGAGCCGTTGAGGGTGTAGTGGTCGCCGTTGTCGGTGACGGTCGTTGCCAGGCTGTAGGCATCTGATCCCGAGTCGGGTTCGGTCATTCCCTGGACGGCGATCAGTGAACCGTCAAACATGCCAGGCAGGTACTTCTGTTTCTGCTCATCGGTCCCGAACCGATGGATGGGCATCGCACCCGACCAGATATGTGCGTTGATCGAGAAGATCAACCCGTTGTCGTGGCTGCCGTACCCGAGGCCCTGGAGTGCCAGCATCGTCGTGATGACGTCTGCTCCCTGGCCTCCGTATCGCTCGTCGAACGGGAGTCCCTGGATGCCGAGGTCGGCGCACGCCCGCCAGGCGTCATGCGAGAACTCCCCAGCGGCATCCCGTTCGCGGAACCCGTCGTTGAGCTCGTTGGTCGCGAACTCGACTACAGCCTTGTGGTAGGCGAGTTGTTCGTCGTTGATGCGGAAGTCCACCCGTACCCCTCTCGATCTGTGTGCTGTTCAGCCAGTGTACCCATACGTCCCCATCCAAGATATCGAGCATCAGGACTTTGGCGTCCACGCCAAAGTCCTGAGATAGCGTCTTCAGGAGCGTGGGCGGCCGTACAGGTCGAAGAACGCCTTCGTGCTGGTGACCATGACATGTTCCAACTGGGCCTCGGAGAACCCGACGGTTTCGTACTGGTCCAAGATCTGATCGAGGCTCCCCATTCCGGCGGGGTAGTCCGTTCCCATGAGAACCCGGTCGAGATGACGCGACACGCCGTCGAACAGCGTCTGGCGAAGGTCGTCACTGTCATGGCCTGCCCATGCGAAACTCCCAGGTACGTTCGTGAGATCGAGCCACACGTTGGGGAAGCGGTCGGCAAGGCCGAACCCCCATTGGAGGTCGGGGAATCCGATGTGGGGAAGCACGACCGGCAGATCGCTGTGGCGGTCGAGCATCCGTTCCATCCCGGTGCGGTCGAACTCGTGTCCGTACCACTCGTCGTAGCCGGTGTGGATGTAGATCGGTACCCGTCGCTTCTCGACATACGCCAGAACTTCGGCGAGGCGATCGTCCCATGGGTTGAACTGTTGCACCATGGGGTGGAACTTGAGCCCTGCCATCCCGAAACCTTCGATCGCTTCCTGTGCGACGCCGAGAGGGTCGGGATCGTCGGCGTGGACACCGCCGAACGGGGTGATCTCAGTGACGCGCTCTGCAAGGGCTGCGCCGTATGCATGGAGTCCGGTCGCCTCGCCGGGGGCGATGGGGAAGAGCAGGTTCGCCCACCGCACCGCTCCGCTTGCCCTGAGGTCTGCGATCGCCTGGTCTGCGGTGATGTCGACGGGTACGTCGAAGTCGCCGATCGCCCTGTGGATCCACCGCATAAGCCCACCCATCCGCTTGTCGGGGAACAGGTGCGTGTGACAGTCGTAGAAGATCCTGGCCATTGCCTGCAAGAGTACAGATGCCAGATGCCAGATGCCAGATGGGCTGGCTGTTGGCTATCCCTCACACCTCCCTGCGCTGCATCAGATAGATGCTCGCTGTGATCGCGGTGACGGAAGCGACCACGGTGACGATGGTGGCTCGCCAGTACACGAACTCACCGCCTGCGTTCAACGCATCGAAGCCGCCGACGAGGTACGAAGGAAGCCAGGGGCCGACGGAGGGGATCAGGTTGGCGATCCCGAGGGCGATCAACGTGCCGACGGTGAGCAGCGCTGCACCGGGGACGCTTGCAACGAGGGAGGACATCAGTCCGACCAGCGCAACGGCGAAGACGAGGTACACCGCGATCAGTACTGAACCAGCCAGAGTTGCCTGTGCATCCGGTGATCCGATGAGCACTGATGAGACAACGAAGGCCGTGGCGGTACCGGCGACGAACGACGCAACGGAAGCGATTGCCACCACGGTGTATCTGGGAGCGAGGATCGTCCCGACCGAAACCCGCGTGCGATAGAAGACGGCGATTTCGGTCTTCGCGTCGAACGCAAGTGAGGCTGCTGCAACGAATGCGATGGCGAGGACCCCGAGTTGGAGGGCGTTGCCAACGTACTGCGACATCGCTAGCTCCGGTGATGGTGGTGGCAGGGTCAGTTCGCCGCCGGCTCCGACACGCTCGACGATCACAGGAAGGAACCGTGCGGTCAGTGGCCCGAGCACACCGAAGAACACGAAGACGCCGAACAGGATCAACACACTGCGTGTCCGCCATAGGCGGAGGTGCTCGACCTGCCAGAGGTTCATCGGGTCACCTCCAGGAAGACGTCTTCGAGGCTGCGCTCGACCGGGCCAAGAGATACGACGGCGACTCCGACATCGGAGAGCAGCGGCACCAGTTTCGACTCGAGGTCACCGGCATCCTCCGATGAGACCAGGACGTCGTCGCCGACGGTGGCCACGCGTGTGACCCAGTCGCAGACTTCGAGCGCATCGAGCACACGTCGGGTGTCCCCTCGCACGGTCAGGGTGTAGGTGTAGCCGTGGGAGACACCTCGCACGAGGGCGTCGAGCGTCCCCTGGTACACGAGCGAGCCTCTGTTCAGGATCGCTATCTCGTCGCACACCTCTTGAACATCATCGAGGATGTGGCTCGAGAAGATCACCGTCGCCTTCCCACGCAGGTCGGCAACGAGGTCGAGGACCTCTCTGCGTCCTTGCGGGTCGAGGGCAGCTGCAGGTTCATCGAGGAGGAGCAGGTCGGGACCTGATACGACAGCGGACGCAAGCCCGAGGCGCTGCAGCATCCCTCGCGAGAACCCGTTCACCCGCCTGTCTGCGACATCACGGAGGCCCGTGCGTTCGAGGATGTACTCGACGGCACGCGGTTCCGTGGTTCGCGTGCTGAGCACAGCCGATAGTTCCACCGTTTCGCGGGCGGTCAGCCAGGGTTCGAATCTCGGTGTGTCCGGCAACACGGATACGCGGTTCGAGGTGATCGAGAACGTCCCCTCTGTGGGAACCCTGAGCCCGGCGAGTATGCCGAGGAGTGTCGTCTTGCCCGCACCATTGGGTCCCACGAGCCCGTACACCGTGCCTCTGGGCACGGACAACGTGACCCGGTCGAGGGCCGTCGTGTTGCCGTACCGCTTGGTGATCGCATCGACTTGGACGGCGTTCGTTGCCATATGTGCGCGATGCTAGCTGGTGACCGTACTCCGTCGGACCGGGCGCCCTGTTGCCCCACGCGTTCTTGGGTCGGTTCGGTGGCCCCGAGTGCTTGGCGCGAAAGGGTTCGACGGTACGACGCCCCAGACGTCCCAGATCATGAGAGCGAGAGACGCATGAGCGGATCAGATCAACTCAAGAGACCCAAGGGCAGGTTCTCGTCCAGGGTGGAGCCGTTCTGGCTTAACCCTGCAACGATCAAGGGAACCGTCGCGATAGCGGGCGGCGTCCTCATTCTGGCGTTCCCCGACTCGACGCTTGAGGTTCTCCGGTTGGTGGTTGGTCTCACCCTCATCGTCGTGGGCTGGCTGATCTCTGGTTCCACCTCAGGGTCACCCACGACGGATTCAGCGTGCGGGTCATCGCTGAATCTGCTGTCACCGTCGGTGCCGGGCTGGTTCTCATGGTGTTCCCCACGGAAGCTATCAAGGCGGTCATGGTCATCATCGGCATCTATCTCGTGATACGCGGATTGACCGTGACGATCGGGAACCGCGAGTCCAGCACATGGGGACTCGATCTTGCGAGGGGTGCGCTCTTCATGGTCTTTGCCGGACTGATCTTCGTGTTGCCCGAAGCTGTGGTCTCAGGCGTGATCGTCGCGCTCGCCGTCGGTTCGGTGATAATCGGGGGAGTGATGCTCTCGTATGGCGTCCAACACCACTCCCAGGACGCTCTGGTGGACCTCGATGCCAGCTCCGTCTCTCAGATCCTCCGCGACTGGATGATGAGCCGGGATGTGGGCACTGCCCGCAGGGACGAGATAGACGACGGGTTGTTCTTCGAGCAACCGGATCGAACGAACAAGCTCGTCGCCTGGTGGGTCATGCTGCTGCTGTCCGTCGCGATCGCGACGTTCGGGATCCTCCAGGACTCGACCGCGGTCGTTATCGGCGCCATGCTGATCGCACCCTTGATGACTCCGATCATCGGTACGGCGGCAGCCGCGGTCAACGGATGGCCCATGAGGGTCACGACATCGCTCGGCATGATCGCTGCAGGCGTCGGTGCTTCCATCGGCCTTGCGTTCGTCATCGGCGCCTGGGTGCCCCAGTTGATACCTCTCGCCACCAATTCCCAGGTGACATCGCGGGTCAACCCGAACATCATCGATATGGGTATCGCCCTCGCCGCGGGCGCAGCGGGAGCGTTCGCCAGTGTCAACAGGCGCGTGTCAGCGTCGATCGCTGGTGTCGCGATCGCTGTTGCCCTGGTTCCGCCGCTCGGCGTCGTCGGACTCACGCTTCACGCGGGCACGTACGGTGACGCGTTCGGTGCGTTGATGCTGTTCCTGACCAACCTCGTATCGATTGTCCTTGCGGCGATGATCGTCTTCGCACTGACCGGGTTTGCGCCCATGTCGAAGATGAAGGAGAACGCCATCGAGGTCAAACGAGTGGCGATCACGGTCATGATCGCGGTGATCCTCATCGCCATCCCTCTTGCGTTCACGGTGTCGAGCGTCCTTGCCACCGCTGCCCGTCAGACCGAGGCACAGAAGCTCGTCGAAGCCTGGCTGGAGGAGACACCCGAACTCGCGCTGAACCGTCTCGAGGTGAAGGGATCGGATGTGTCGATCGTCATCACAGGCGCACAGAA
>CAYUJA010000143.1:0-4902 GCA_964444875.1 uncultured Acidimicrobiaceae bacterium
GGAAGCCGACGTTGAGCGTATGCGCTTCGTGACGCTTGCACGGTCGCTCGGTGTTGGTTTGGACGATATTCGCCAGATCCTCGGATTGCGGGACAAAGGACAGGCACCCTGTGGTTACGTCCGGGGAGTGCTCGACAGACAGGTCGACGCGGTCAAGGAGCGGATCGAGCAACTCGAGGCACTCTCAGCCGAGTTGGGCAGACTCCAGCGTGCAGCACGCACACTTCCCGACACCGGCTCGAACGATCCGTGCGTGTGCCACATCCTCCAACCCGCCGGTGAGGCCCATTGACACCGCGCCGGTGTGTTCTCTGGGTTCGGCATTCAAATCGTTGGCCGCCTCGTTGGCACTGATCTTGAGTCTGCTCGCAACCTGAGCACGCAGTCTGGCGGCACCCGGGGCCGAACGGTCTACTCGGGTGTCGAACCCATGAGGGCCTGCCGGGTCTCTTCGTCGGCAGGGAAGTACATCTCGATGCGGAGATCTGCAAGAGCGATGTCCTCGGCTGTCCCGAACTGGGCGATCGTGCTGAACAGCGACAGGATCATGTCTCGCGCTCTGAACTGAATCGGAACGACGGCCTGGAGCGTCCCGAATCGTGTGGGCCATCGTGTTCGCTGTTCCGCGGCCATCGCATCGGCGGCCGCCTCGAGGACAGGATCTCCGCCGACGAACATGCTCTCGGTGCGGAGTCTCGCTATCAGATACCTGGCGACCTCTTCCCAGTTCGTGACGGCGGCTTCCATGCGGTCGTTGTCGGTGATGGCGCTCAGCATGCTGTCGCCTTCAGACAATCCGATCGCACCGATCATGATCCTGGCGGAACTGTTGGCCCGGACCACGTTCCAGTGTCTGTCGAATGCCAGAGCGGGGAACGGGTCGTGTCGATCCAGGGTCCAGTCGATCGCAGCACGAACCTGGGCCATCTCATCGTCGCTGAGATCTCTACGACTGTATGCCGCGGCGAAACCCGCGGCGTGGAGGAGCGCGTTTCGTTCGGACAGTGGGACCTCGAGAAATTCACTCAAGTGGTGCACCATCTCCCTGCTCGGTTTCGCTCTCCCCGTCTCGAGGAAAGAGATGTGTCTCGCTGAGACTCCTGCGAGGGAACCAAGGTCCAATTGGCTGACCCTCCTGTGTTTGCGCCACTGTTTGAGGGCAGGGCCGAACGTCGTTTCCATGGGCACGACCTCCTTTGATGAGTCGACTATACGTTGGCGCCCTGCTTGGCACACTTACCTGTCAGGTAATTGCCGGTTGTTACGGCGACTGAGACACTGGACACCGATCGACAAGGAATTGGTATGGAAATCGTCAAAGCAGGGCCGTGGAAGTACGTTGGTGCCTGGCTCTTCGTGCTCTTCGGTAGTGTCATCGCCCTGGCATCCCTGCCGGCCACCGCGGCACCGACGGTGTTCCTTGCCGACCTCGTCTTGTGGCCGATCGACGGGGGTCAGAGCTTCACTCCCGAGTCGCGACTCCTGTCAGCGATCCTCGGAGGGGTGATGCTCGGGTTCGGCACCACGCTGGTCGTCCTGGTGGCCAGGTTCTACCCGCGTGATCCTGAACTCGTGCGGACCGTGATCCTGGCCGGCGTCTGGGTCTGGTTCGTCTCCGATAGCCTCGGATCCCTGGCAGCGGGGGCCCCGCTGAACGCTCTGCTCAACGTGGGGTTCCTCCTGGCGTTCCTCATCCCGTGGCGTCACGTTCCATCGACCACTCGACTCGTCGTGCCTGATCGACGCTGACCGCCCGCCTGAGTTCCGAGAGAGGGGAACTATCGGTACGGACCCTCGCCGTTGCGGACCGCGTCCAACATCACGGAGAACGACCACGCAGCGACCTTACCTGCACTGGCCGCCGGGAGTCCGTACTCCCTCGTCAGAGTGTTCCAGGTGTTGAACCCCATAAGCATCCTGAAAATGCCGGTGAGGGCTTCGAGTTCCTCGGCAGTGAGATCCGGTCTGATTTCAGAGAGAGACGACCCTACGGTCTCGGTACGTTCGATGTGGCCCGTGCCGTAGCGATCTGTGTAGGGCGTGTCGTTTGGCGCGTTGGACCGGATACGGGTGAGGGCTGTTGCGATATCCCCCATGTCTTCGAACAGCGCGAAGTTGGTCACCACGGCGTCGGGAATCTTGTCGAGGTCGGGCTCAAGGAGCGGTCCCCCGCGGCGTTCCATCCACTGCTCAGACCAGTCGGTCAATGCCGCGACCAGAGCATCCTTCGTCTCGAAGTAGTTGTAGATCGTTCGTTGAGATACACCAGCGCGTTCGGCAACCGACGATATCGACAGGTCGAGGAGTCCGTTCATCGCGATCTCGGTCGCGAGTGCTTCGAGGATCCGATCCCGTGCGATTCGTTTCTGTTCATCCCGTAGAGATTCCATAGCGACAATATTACCACATGGTAAATAGTTTGCATAGAGTATGAAAATAGTATATGGTGTGTGCAACGCCAGTAGTAGGGAGGAACAATGGCGACGACATATACATCAAAGCAAGCCCGTATCGCAGGATGGGTCACCCTCGTGGGCACGATCACCATGGCTGCAGGCGCAGTTGTAGGGGGCATCTTCGGGGTGTTTGTAGACGAAAGCCTCGAGGCAGGAACGTTCGGGGAGTACCTCACCAATGCGGTGACGAACAGCGGCGCTGCGAGGGCGAACATGTGGCTCTCGATCTTCGGGGTACTCGGCATCGGGCTCGGGGGTTACTTTCTGTCACGACTCGGTGACGAGACGTCACTCGGAACGAAGGCCGCACGATTCTCGTTCACGGCGGGACCGGCCGCCGCGATCGTCTTCTTCGCGATGATCCTCGGGGTCATCGAAGAGCTCGCTCCGCGACACGTTGCAGGTGAGGAAGTCGAGACCACAGCGAGAACGCTCGCATACATCGCCACGACAGCTGATTGGATCGCAACAGCATTGATACTGGGTCTTGGCATCGGCACGCTTGCATACGCTGGCAGAAGCACCTGGGTGCCACGGTGGCTCTTCCGCTGGGCGATGCTTGCGAGTGCCGCCGGTGTCGTCTCGATGATCGGCACGGTCACCGGAGCGAGGTCGACGGTCAGCATGATCATCCTGCCCTTCGCGATGACCTGGTTGTTAGCTGCGGGCGTCGTTGCGATCAGGCATCAAGGCGAAGCAGTTGATCAAGGTGCGCATCGTGAGCTCCCAGACTATTCAACGACTCGCTAACACAACGTGCCCAACCGGTGCCGCGGCGAACGCCGCGGCACCCGCGCGATCGGCGGACGCAAGCGAGCCCGTCCGAGACCGGGTCGTAGTCCCGATCAGGGCGAGTCCGGCCGCTGACACGATCCTGCCATCTCTGGCTTCCACACCAGTCGTTGTGGGCATGTTCGATAGCATCGGTCGGCTCTTCGATCCATTGGTGTTTGGCATGGAGTCCGTGGCAAGGGAGGCATGCAGCGAACACAGGCCACCACGCCACCAACAGCAACTTTGCATGGTGTTGCGAAAGGGTCCGCGAGATCATGGCCTGCAAAGTATCGCTTCCGGCCGCCAGGGTGCCGCCCTGCCAGACGCTCGGTCAAGGCTCTGCGCCCGCGTTGTTCTGCTGGCTGGGGTCTGTCATGGAAGGAGATCGTGGCGGAAACGACAGCGAGTTCGTCGCCCGCGAACATGCCGGTAGCGTGGGTGCGAAACTGCCGCTAGAGTTGCTGCGAAACCGCCGCTAGCTGGAAGCTATTCGATTGATCTCGCTATTGCACGTCGTGCCCCGCGTTGCCGACGCCCACATCCGGATGCTTGTCTCTGAAGAGCCGGCCGTCTTGATCGAAGGCCCCCGCGGGTCGGGAAAGTCGACGGTACTCCATGCCATCGCCGGTGAGCATGGCGTACCGGTCGTCGATCTGGACGATCTCCCCACCCGTGCCGCCATCGTCGAGGGCTCTATGGCACCGCTTCGTTCGCCTGGACTGGTGGTGATCGACGAGTTCCAGCACGCTCCAGGCGTCCTGACGGCTGTGAAGCGGGTTGTCGACACCGAAGGAGGATCAGGGAGATTTCTGATTGCTGGTTCCGTGAGCGGACGACTGCTCCCGGCAGGCACAGAGACACTGACCGGTCGCGTCCACCGGGTCACGCTGATGCCACTTGCCACAGGCGAGCTCCTCGGAGCACACTCCGAGTGGCTTGCCGAAGTTCTCGCCGCAGGAGAGCCACCGAGCGTACGGTCCGAGATCGATCGAGACGGCGTGTTCGAACTGGTTGCTGCCGGCGGGTATCCCGGTGCCCTGTTCAGGCCGACGCCGAAACTGCGGAACCGGTGGTTCGCCAGCTATCTCTCAACCGTCGCCGACCGCGACCTGCCGAACCTCGTTGACATTCGGAACCCGGGGGCGATCAGCCGGCTGTACCGGCTCGCCGCCGAAAGGACTGCATCGATAGCGACGATGACAGAGCTGGCGCAACGCCTCGACGTCAAACCGCAGACGGTGCGGTCGTACCTTGACCTGCTCGACCGCTGCTATCTGACTCACGAGCTCCCTTCGTGGACGGTTGGGGTATCTGCCCGAGTGGGGCGCAAACCAAAACTGCATGTCACAGACACCGGGCTGGCGGCAGCCGTCCTTGGACTCGACGCCTCCCGCCTCGGGCGGACGACGATGGGGGGCTCGTTTCTCGAGTCCTTCGTGGCGCTAGAACTGATGAAACAGGCGGCAATGATCGACCAACCGCTCGCCCTCTCGCATTTCCGCGATCGAACCGGGACCGAGGTCGACCTGGTCGTGGAACGATCCGACGGCTCTGTCATCGCCATCGAAGTCAAATCGGCGGCAACGGTGAATCGATCCGACGGAAGGGGGTTGAGGTTTCTTCGGGACAGGCTCGGAGGCCGACTAGTGGCCGGGGTGGTGTTCCATACGGG
>CAYUJA010000144.1:0-4878 GCA_964444875.1 uncultured Acidimicrobiaceae bacterium
TGTCCACATCGGCTTGGACGTCGGTATCGGTCCGAGGCGCAGTACGACATCTGGGGCATGGGAGCCAAGCGCGATCAGGTTCTGGTCTCTGTCGAGCGCGGACACGACGAGGTCCCCGTGGCGCAGGACGTTGGGTCCGCTCAGGTTGGTTTGCGGGTCGGCGAACACCGGTGCACCAAGTATGTCTGCGATGTCGCTCACGACCCTGGACAACGCTGCCCCACCTCTTCCACCGACAACGATCATCACCGAGCGGCCTTCGAGGCGATGCGCGATGTCTACCTCGGGTACCGGTCTGGCGCGTGGAACATCGACGGTGTGCGGCACAGCAGGGGGGACGGAGACGTCGGGAACGAGCGGTTCGTCGAACGGTGCGTTCGCGTGGGCGACCCCACCGGGGAGCGACACGGCAGCGGCGGCGAGTTCGAGGGCGTCGCCGTGTGCTGCCGAAGCGACGGCGGTGTCGAGGTCGAGGAACACCTTGGCGTGTGAGCCGTACAGGTTGACCTGGTCCATCGTCTGGGGTGCCCCGGTCCCGCGCAACCGCACGGGCCTGTCGGCTGTGATCACGATGAGTGGCGTCGATGACTGGTTCGCTTCGACGACGGCGGGCAGGTAGTGCGCCGCGGCCGACCCCGACGTGCACACCACGACAGCGGGCACCCCGGTCGCTTTCGCATAGCCAAGGGCTGTGAAACCCGCCGATCGCTCGTCTCGCACGGAGATGTCGCGTATGCGCGGTTCGTGTGCGAACGCAAGCGTGAGCGGGGTGTTGCGCGATCCAGGGGAGATGAAGGCGATGTCGATCCCGGCATCAGCCAGGCCCCCGGCGAGGTTCGCGGCGTAGAGCGCTTGGTGCGAGGCGTCCATCATCTAGAAGACGATACCCAGTGACAGCAACAGGCCGGTGAAGATCTGGATCTGCGCTGTTCCCTGCAGGACCCCGATCAGCGGCGGCCCTTCAGTCTCGCGGAACACCGTCTGGATCAACGGGATCGACAACGGGGCAACCACCAGCGCGATCATGCTCATTCCCGGCAGGAACCCGAGGCTGACGCTGAAGATGATCGTGACGAACGCCCCGACCACCGTTACCGCGTAGAGCTTGCGGGCACGCGTGCGCCCCATGATGACCGCGAGCGTCCGCTTGCCTGCGATCGCGTCGGTGTCGATGTCCCTGATGTTGTTCGCCTCGAGGATCGCCGCTGCGAGCAACCCCATCACAACACCACCAGCCCACACCGCCGCCGGCACAGACGGGGAGAACACGTACCTGGTCCCGGCGGTTGCCACGAGGCCGAAGAAGATGAAGACGAACAACTCCCCGAGGCCGTAGTAGCCGTAGGGGATGGGGCCGTTCGTGTACCCGAGGGCGGCCAGGATCGAGATGACTCCGATCACGAGAATCGGCCATCCGGCGTACCAGATCAGGTAGATGCCTCCGATCGCTGCGACCCCGAAGGCGATGATCATGCCTCGCTTCATGTCCGATGCCGTGATGACCCCCGATGCCACGGCGCGCTGAGGTCCGATGCGCGCCTCGGTGTCTGCGCCTTTGGCTGCGTCGGCGAGGTCGTTTGCGAAGTTGACGCCGACCTGGATGGCAAGCGCTGCGATGAGCACGACGACGAACGGCAGCATGGCGAACACGCCGTCGCGCCATGCACTGGCGGTCCCGATGAGCACAGGGGCGACCGACGCGAGCAGCGTCGCGGGCCGTGCGGCCATCACCCACGGGTTCTTCGGCTGCGCCATTGCGGTCAGAACTGCCAGGGGAACGACGAGTAGTCAGGGTCCCGTTTCTCCAGGAACGCATCTCTGCCCTCCTGGGCCTCATCGGTCCCGTAGGCGAGCCTGGTCGCCTCACCTGCAAAGAGCTGTTGCCCGACGAGTCCATCGTCTGGAAGGTTGAAGGCGTACTTCAGCATCTTTTGCGCCGTCGGGCTCTTGGCGGTGATCTCCCTCGCCCACTCGAGCGCTGTCTCCTCGAGGTCGTCGTGGGGCACGGCAGCGTTGACCATCCCCATCTCGAACGCTTCTCGGGCCGAGTAGGTGCGCCCGAGGAAGAACACCTCGCGCGCCCGTTTCTGGCCGACCTGGCGTGCGAGGAGTGCCGAGCCGTATCCGCCGTCGAAGCTCGCCACGTCTGCGTCTGTCTGTTTGAACGCTGCGTGCTCTTTCGATGCGAGCGTCAGGTCGCACACGACATGGAGGCTGTGGCCACCACCGACTGCCCAGCCAGGCACGACGGCGATGACGACCTTGGGCATGAACCGGATGAGGCGTTGGACCTCGAGGATGTGGAGACGGCCGAGTCGTGCGGGGTCGATCCCCTCTGCACCCTCGTACTTGTAGCCATCCTTGCCCCGGATGCGCTGGTCACCCCCGGAGCAGAACGCCCAGCCTCCGTCTTTGGGCGATGGGCCGTTGCCGGTGAGGAGGACGCAGCCGACGTCGGAGGTCATCCGCGCATGGTCGAGCGCCGTGTAGAGCTCGTCCACCGTCTTGGGGCGGAAGGCGTTGCGTACCTCGGGCCGGTCGAAGGCGATGCGCACCGCTCCGACGCCAACCGCCCTGTGGTAGGTGATGTCCGTGAAGGCGAACCCGTCGACGGGTTCCCATGCGGTCGGGTCGAAGATGTCAGATACCACGGTTCCTCCGATGGTGATGCACTCGGCGATACTGTAGTGACGATGGAACATGACACCCCTCATGGCTGGCTGGCGAGGGCAGCCGAGCGCGATCCCGACGCTCCGGCATTGCTGCTCTCGGACGGTGTCGTCTCCTACGCGGACCTGGACCATCAGGTGACGCTTCGCTCTGGATCGCTGGCCGGGGAGGTGAGCACAGGGGAGATCGTCGCGGTCCCTGTCCGGCTCGATCTGTCGTCTGTCGTCGAGATCCTTGCCGTGATGCGGGCGGGCGCCGTCGTGTTTCCGTACGCCGGCGAGCGGCCCGAAGTACCGGCTCCGGCACCACGTGGGACTGCGATGTGTCTCGCCACGTCGGGGTCGCGGGGGTCACCGCGGCTCGTTCCGCTCAGCTACGACAACCTGGCGGCATCGGTGGCCGCATCGCAGATGCGTCTTGGGAACGGCAGGGGCGACCGGTGGCTGGCGACCCTACCGCTGCACCACATCGGAGGCCTGTCGGTCATCCTGCGGAGCCTCGAAAGCGGGGGAGCGGCGGTGATTAGCCCCTTCGATGCAGATACAGGGTCGGTGATCGAGGCTGCACGCCCGACCATTGCGTCGCTCGTCCCGACGATGGTGCATCGTCTGGTTGAACGGTGTCCCGACCAGCTCGCATCGATCGGGATCGTGTTGACCGGCGGCGCGAAGCTGGGTTCGGCGTTGCGGCGCAGGGCTGCCGATCGGGGCATCACCCTGGTGCAGACCTACGGCATGACCGAAACATCGTCCCAGATCGCCACCGCAGTCCCCCAAAGCGCGTTCGCAGACGCCGACCTGGTCGGCCCGGTTCTCGACGGGTTCACCGTGACGATCCATGCAGCGTCGGGCCTCGCTGCTCCCGCTGAGGTCGGAATGATCGAGGTCGACGGCCCGGCTGTTTTCGGCGGGTACCTCGGAGAGCCAGAGCGTCAGGGGCCACATAGAACCGCTGATCTCGGGTACCTGGATCTCGACGGGATGCTCGGTGTTGTCGGGCGTGCCGACGATGTGGTGGTCACGGGCGGGGAGAACGTGAGCCTGTCGAGGGTGAGCGTGGCCATCGAAGAGATCGCGGGGGTCCGCGATGTTGTCGTCGTCGGCTCACCCGACCCGCAATGGGGCACAGCGATCTGTGCCCTTGTCGATCTCGACCCCGGTGTTCGCTCAGGCGACGTGCTCGATGAGCTTGCCGGTTCTCTGCCACCCCATGCCGTTCCCAAACGGCTCAGGGTTGGAACGGTTCCCCTGCTCGGCAACGGAAAACACGACATCGCTGCGGTACAGCGCATCTTCGACGAGGAGTAGTGTGGAGACATGGAGCTAGGACTCACAGGGAAGAAGGCTCTGGTCGCGGCGGCGTCTCGCGGCCTGGGAGCGTCGATAGCGAGGAGACTCGCGGCCGAAGGCTGCACGGTCGAGATCTCGTCGCGGTCGCTCGCCAACGCACAGGCGACGGCAGATGCCATCTCGGCTGATACGGGGTCGGTGGTGACGGCGGCTCAGGTCGATGTGTCTGACGGAGACGCCATCACAACATGGGTGGACGATGCAGCGGCGCGACTCGGGGGTCTCGACATCGTGATCCCGAACGCAGGTGGGCCGCCCTCAGCGTTCTTCGATGACACCGCCCCCGACGAGTGGGACAGGTCGTACAACCTGACCTTGCGGTCGGCCATGGCGTTCGCCCGAGCAGCGAGGCCGCACCTCGGCCGTGGAGGGACGATGTTGTTCCTCACGTCCATTTCCGTCAGAGAACCGATCGGCGCTCTCGCCATGTCCACGATCTTCAGGGCAGGTGTCGCGTCCCTGGCGAAGCTGCTTGCGAACGACTGGGCGACTGATGGCATACGCGTCAACCACCTCATCCCCGGCAGGATCGCCACTGAACGCCTCGACGAACTCGATGCGGCTGCTGGCGTGCGTTCTGGCACATCTGCCGATGTTGTGCGCGCTGGGAACGAGCGGGCGATCCCGCTGGGCCGCTACGGGCAGCCAGATGAGTTCGCCGCTGCAGCGGTGTTCCTCGTGTCGGATGCCGCCTCGTACATCACCGGAGCGTCCCTCCAGGTCGACGGAGGAGCCCTTCACCCGGTGTACTGAGGAAGCGGCGGCCGTCCCCCCGCCGTGAGGGACAGCAGACGACGCTGCAGCCGTCCCCCTGCCGTGAGGGACAGCAGAGGGACGAAGTCCCGATGCAGGGGGATCC
>CAYUJA010000145.1:0-1525 GCA_964444875.1 uncultured Acidimicrobiaceae bacterium
GCTCGGCTGGCGCCTCGCGTACAAGCTCGGCTGGCGCCTCGCTGATGGCTGATGGCTGATGGCTGTCCTCTGTTCTCAGACTGTCGCCACCGTGAACACTCCCACGCCGAGATAGATGGCGCCGACGAGCAGGGGAATGGTCGTGATAACGGTGTCCCTTCCGCGTGGCATCTCCCACTTCGCGCCGTTGATGAAGACGTCGAGCAGCGAACCTGCGATAGGGCCGACGATGACGGTGAGGACACCCAGGGCGATGATCAGGTATCCAGCCATCGTCCGGGTGGCGACGGCTTCACACGGTGCGCCCACGATCGTCCCGTCGCAGAATGCCGGCCAGTACGGAGCGAGGAGACTTGCCAGCAGATAGGACACAGCGATACCTGCGAAGAACAGGATGACGGTGCGCCACAACCGCGATCTGAAGGGGATCATGACGGAAGCGTAGACCGTGCGCACCCGTGCAGGGCCCGAGTACTCTGTCCCAGACCGTGAACACGTCACCGGAGGTGGTACACATGCCAACGTACAGGCCAGGCCTCACGTCGATCCCACACTACGTCCCCGGACGCCCCATCAGCGAGGTCGCCCGCGAACTAGGCCTGACGTCGATCGACAAGCTCGCATCCAACGAGTGCCCTGAGGCACCGTTCCCGGCCGTGGTCGAGGCGGTGGCGCGCGCTGCGACCGATGTCAACCGGTACCCGGACAGTTCTGCCTACGAACTGACACGGGCGATAGCGACACATCACGGAGTGCAACCGGACGAGGTCTGGGTGGGCGCAGGATCGAGCGAGGTGCTCAGGTGCGCAGCGCTCGCCGTTGGTGGGCCAGGCACATCGGCCGTGTTCGCTCACCCGTCGTTCGTGATGTATCGCATCTCGACGATGGTCGCGTGGTCCGAGCCGATAGCGGTTCCGCTCACGAGCACGTACGACCACGACCTCGATGCGATGCTGCACGCCATAAAGGACGACACGACGATCGTGTACGTGTGCAACCCGAACAACCCGACGGGAAACCACATATCGCGAGACGATGTTGCGTCGTTCATCGATTCCGTCCCGGAGCGGGTCCTTGTCATCGTCGATGAGGCGTACGCCGAGTACGTAGTGGCCGACGACTACGGAACATTCATCCACGAGGCACCGAACCGGCCGAACCTCCTTGTTGCGAGGACGTTCTCGAAGATCTATGGCCTTGCTGGCTTGCGGGTGGGTTACGGCGTCGGTTCGCCAGATCTGCTGGGGAACCTGCAGTACACCCAGGCGCCGTTCTCGGTTACGTCGGCCGGACAGGTGGCGGCGCTCGAAGCGCTCAAACACGGTGACCTGGTAGCGGGTCGGAATGATCGCAACGAGGTGGGGAGGAGGCTTCTCCTCGACGGACTCGCCGGCCTCGGGTACGCCCCGGTTCCTTCGGAAGCGAACTTCGTGTACTTCGAACCTCCCGGCAGTGCGGCCGAACTCGGCGAAGCGCTCGTGAGCCAGGGACAGATCGTACGGGTCCTCGGTGACGGTATCCGTGT
>CAYUJA010000145.1:1625-4846 GCA_964444875.1 uncultured Acidimicrobiaceae bacterium
GTCGTGCGCATGCGGAACACGCTTGATCCACGGCCACCGCGTCGCGCCTCTGCCTCTTCGAGAAGCCTGCGGAGTCGACTGACCTGGCTGACAAGTCTGGTGTTCTCCGCTTGAAGTGCGATGATCCGCTTGATCCCCTCGAGGTTCACCCCGGCATTGGACAGTTCCTGGATCAGGAGCAACCTCTCGAGGTCTATCTGGCTGTAGCGTCTCGTGCCCCCAGGGGTGCGATACGGGTCGACGAGGCCCTTGCGCTCGTACACCCGCAATGTCTGGGGGTGCATACCGACGATCTCAGCGGCCACCGAGATGATGTAGACGGCGTCAGAGGATTTGGTCATGTCACACCCCCAGGTGTGCTCGTGGATTCCAGTCGGCCTCGGCAGTCTGGAGCGCTTCGAGCGCTGAGCGTTCTTGATCGGAGATCGACGTGGGAACGGCGATGTGCAGCGTGACGAGAAGGTCGCCGGTTGCTGTGCCGGTATCGACACCCTTGCCAGAGACTTTCATCGTCGTACCGCCCTGGGTACCGGCAGGGATCTTGATCTTCGTCGAGCCGTTCAGGGTCGGAACCGAGATGACGGAGCCCAACGCGGCCTCGGAGTAACGGATGGGGATATCGATCGTGAGGTCCCTCTTGCCCTTGCGGCCGAATACCGGATGTGACCCAACGTGTACGGTCACGTAGAGGTCGCCGGGCGGTCCGCCGTTGATTCCCGGCGCCCCCTTGCCCTTGACACGCACGCGCGAGCCGTCTGCTACGCCCTTGGGCATCTTGACCTTGACGACTCTGCCGCCGACAGACAACTCCTTGGTCGGGCCGGCGAGCGCCTCGTGGAAGCTGAGGGCGATGGCACCTGTCGCGTCGGCACCCCTGTGTGCCCGGCGCTGTCTCCTGGCGGTACCGAAGAGATCCTGGAAGCCGGTGAAGACGTCCTGGGTTGACGCACCCTGGCCTCCACCGAAGATGTCCTCGACGCGCACGTACTGCTGCTGGCCGCCGGGTCCACCCACGAAGTAGCCCATCTCGCGAGCGTGGTCGTATTCCTTGCGAACCTCTTCGTCCGAGAGTGTTTCGTACGCCTCGTTGATCTCCTTGAAGCGCGCCTCGGCAGCCTCATCAGCAGGGTTGTTGTCGGGGTGGAACGTGCGCGCGAGCGACCGGAACGCCTTCTTGATCTCTTTCTGAGAGGCGTCCTTGGATACGCCGAGTTCGGCGTAGTAATCCTTTTCGAGCCACTCCTTACGCATGTCCAACGATCACGAGCGTCGGCCGTATGACCCGACCTCGCATCGTGTACCCCTTTCTGAGTTCCTGTTGCACGATCTGTTCACCCTCACCCGGAACCACGGACACCGCCTCATGCACGGCAGGGTCGAACGGCTTGCCGACCGCCTCGATGGGTTCTACACCCTCTTGAGCGAGGGCATCCATGAGTTGGGAACGGGTCCCTTTCATCCCGTCGAGCATCTTGGCTTCGTTGTCAGACGTCACCTCCGTGACGAGGGCAGCATCGAAACTATCGAGGGCCGGAAGCAGTGCTTCGACCAGGCGTTGGCTTGCACGGATGACGTTCTCGACCTGGTCGCGCTCGACACGTTTTCTGTAGTTGTCGAACTCGGCCGCAACCCTCTGCAGGTTGGCGAGAAGGTCCCCGGTCTCCTGGCGAGCCTCGGTGAGTTCCCTCAGCACGAGAGAAAGGGCTTCGTCCGGGTCGTCCGGGAGTGTGAGTCCGAGGCGTTCAGCAACCGATCCGGGTTCGGGGACCTCGACTATCTCGACTCTCTCGGCTTCGACGACGTCATCGAAGCCGTGATTCACTGCGTCGCTCATCATTGCGTCGAGGATCTCCCCGCCCTCTTGGGGCGGGGAGGTTCCTGTTGGTGTGTTCGTGGTGTCGTTCATAGGTGCTCCAAGGGAGATCCGGGTACAGGTACCCGATCCCGGCTACTCGTCCTCCTCGACAACCTCAGCCTCGACGACCTCGTCGTCCGAGGCAGGTTGGTCGCCTTCGGATTCCGCAGCAGCCGCGTCGGCCTGGGCTGCCTCGTACAGCTTCTGGCCGATGATCTGTGCGCTCTCCATCAGGGTGCTCGTCGCGTTCTTGAGACTGTCCGCTGAGGCGCCCTCATCCTCGAGAATCTTCTTGAGTGCATCGAGATTCTCCAGCACGGGAGCCTTCTCATCCTCGGTCAGTTTGTCGCCGTTGTCGGCGAGTTGCTTCCCGATGGAATGAACGGCATGGTCCGCCGCATTGCGAGCTTCCGCTGCGTCCTTGCGCTCGGCATCCTGTGAAGCATGAGCTTCGGCATCCTTGATCATCTGGTCGATGTTCGCCTGGTCGAGGGCTGTGCCACCGGTGATCGTCACCTGTTGCGACTTGCCCGTGCCGAGATCTTTCGCGGACACCGATACGATGCCGTTCGCGTCGATGTCGAAGGTGACCTCGACCTGAGGTATGCCCCGCGGCGCAGGCGGGATGCCTGTGAGCTTGAACCGACCAAGCGACATGTTGTCTGCTGCCATGGCGCGTTCACCCTGGAGCACGTTGATCTCGACTTCAGGCTGGCCATCGGCAGCCGTCGTGAAGATCTCTGACCTTCTCGTCGGGATCGTCGTGTTGCGCTCGATCATCTTCGTGAAGAGATTGCCTTCTGTCTCGACGCCGAGGGTGAGCGGGGTCACATCGAGCAGGAGGATGCCAGACACGTCACCCGTCAGTACCCCGGCCTGGATCGCTGCGCCGAGCGCGACGACCTCGTCCGGATTCACTCCACGGTTCGGCTCCTTGCCTGCGAGCTCTTCGACCAGTTGCGCGACGGCAGGCATGCGTGTCGATCCACCGACGAGCAGGACGTGGTCGATGTCGGATTTCGAAACGCCGGCGTCCTTGATCGCACGATTGAACGGTGCGCGCGTGCGCTCAGTCAGGTCGGCGGTCATTCGCTCGAACTCGGACCGACTCAGTGTTGTGAGCAGGTGGATCGGCCCATCGGCGGTTGCGGTGATGAACGGCAGGTTGATCTCTGTCTCTTGCACGGTCGAAAGCTCGATCTTGGCCTTCTCTCCGGCTTCTTTGAGACGTGTGAGCGCCATGGGATCCTTGGAGAGGTCGACTCCGTGGTCGGCCTTGAAACCATCGACCAGCCATGTGATGACCTTCTGGTCCCAGTCATCGCCACCGAGGTGGGTGTCGCCGGCGGTCGACTTGACCTCGAAG
>CAYUJA010000146.1:0-4807 GCA_964444875.1 uncultured Acidimicrobiaceae bacterium
TCGCACTCATCGACCTCGATGTCGAATCCGACGGCGAACCGGTGGAGACGGCGGGCGCGAAGGATCTGATGTACGAGATCGGGACCGACTCCTTCCTTCCTGGCCTCGACGAGATCCTGATAGGTGCCGCCGTTGGAGAAACTGTGCGGGGGGAAGGCACCCTCCCAGAGGGATACTCGGACAAGGGTGGCGAGGTCGTCGAACTCGTTGTGGCGATCAAGGAAGCGAAGAAGAAGACGCTGCCCGAGATCACCGATGAGATGGTGTCCGACGCCACAGAGTTCGAGACAGAAGTCGAACTGCGCGAGGCCATCGAAACGAACATGCGTGCGTACAAGGTGCACAACCAGAGGGCGGCTCTTCAGGGCAAGGTCGTCGAGTACATCGTCAACGAGGTCGACCTCGACATCCCGTCGGCACTCATCGACGCGGAGGTACACGCACGGGTCAGGAACCTCGCCACACGGCTCGAGAAAGACAAGATCGATCTGGAGAACTATCTGCGCATCATGGGGCAGGACGAAGCCAGCTTCCTGGCGTCGATCCGTGACCAGGCCGAGCATGCGCTCGCGACCAGGGCCTTGCTTGACTCGATCGCCGCGATCGATAACCTCGAGGTGAGCGAAGACGAGATCGCCGAGCACGTCATGTCGATGTTCCAGGGCAGTGTCGACGATCCCACGGAGATCATCGAAGGGTGGAAGGCCAGTGGGGAAATAGAGTCTCTGATGGATGATATGCTCCGCGAGCGGGCCCTCACCAAACTGGTCGATTCGGCGAAACCAGTCGACAAGGACGGCAACCCCGTCGATCTCACTCCGGTGGTGATCGAACCGAAAGAACAAGAATCGGAAGAAGAACCAGCCGGCGAGGTTGAGGATACTTCCGAGGCGTCGGATGACGATGCTCCCATCGAATCAGAGGAAACATCATGAGCTACCTGGTCCCCACTGTCGTAGAGCAGACTCCCCGCGGTGAACGCGCGTTCGACATCTACAGCCGGCTTCTCAAGGATCGGATCATCTTCCTTGGTACACCGATCGATGACGGCGTCGCGAACATCATCATGGCGCAGTTGCTCCATCTCGAGGGCGAAGATCCGGACAAGGACATCAACCTCTACATCAACTCCCCGGGTGGTTCCACCTACGCGTTGATGGCGATCTACGACACGATGGAGTTCATCAAGCCTGCTGTTGCAACGTACTGCATGGGCCTTGCAGCGTCGGCCGCTGCGGTCCTTCTCGCCGCAGGCGCTCCGGGTAAGCGGTTTGGCCTCCTGCACAGCCGCATCATGATCCACCAGCCCCACGTATCGGGTCTTGGTGGTCAAGCATCCGATATCGAGATCCATGCCCGCGAGATCCTCAAGACTCGTGAGGACATCAACGTCATCCTGGCCAAACACACGGGGAAACCCCTCGAACAGGTTGCTGAGGACACCGAACGGGACTATTGGCTCGGAGCTGAAGAAGGTATCGAGTACGGTGTAATCGACGCTGTGCTTACGGGACGACAGCTCGAAGCGGTAACGGACTAGAGGAGCACACCCTTGGCGAAGTACGAAGGCTCAGAGCTTCTGAAGTGCAGCTTCTGTGGCAAGTCTCAGAAGCAGGTGAAGAAGCTGATCGCCGGCCCCGGCGTGTACATCTGTGATGAGTGCATCGAGCTGTGCAATGAGATCATCGCCGAGGAGCTGTCCGAGACCGAATCGGTCACCTTCACCGAGCTCCCCAAGCCGCACGAGATCTACGGGTTCCTCGAGGAGTACGTCGTCGGCCAGGGTACGGCCAAGAAGGTGCTGTCCGTTGCGGTGTACAACCACTACAAGCGGGTGCGTGCCGGCCAGCGGATGAAGGAAGACGACGTCGAACTTCAGAAGTCGAACATCTTGATGGTCGGCCCAACGGGATCTGGCAAGACGTTGATGGCCCAGACCCTGGCGCGTGTGCTCAACGTCCCCTTCGCCATCGCCGACGCCACCGCATTGACCGAGGCGGGATATGTCGGTGAGGACGTCGAGAACATCCTCCTCAAGATCATCACTGCTGCCGACTTCGACACCAGCCGTGCCGAGACGGGCATCATCTATATCGATGAGATCGACAAGATCGCACGCAAAGCTGAGAACCCTTCCATCACGCGCGACGTGTCCGGCGAAGGCGTCCAGCAAGCCCTGTTGAAGATCCTCGAGGGGACGGTCGCCTCCGTGCCACCCCAGGGCGGTCGCAAGCATCCGCACCAGGAACTCATCCAGGTCGACACCACCAACATGCTGTTCATCTGTGGCGGCGCGTTCGCAGGCCTCGAGGATGTGATCTCGAACCGGGTCGGTACCAAGTCGGTTGGTTTCGGAGCAGAGGTGGCATCGAAGCAGGACACGCGCCCGTCGGACATCATCGACCAGGTGATGCCAGAAGACCTCATCGGCTACGGCCTGATACCTGAGTTCATCGGCAGACTCCCCGTGTTGACCACGGTGGCCGACCTCGACAAGGAGTCGCTCGTCCGTGTGCTCACCGAGCCCAAGAACGCCATCGTCAAGCAGTACGAGAAGTTCTTCGAGATGGACGGGGTGGAACTCGTGATCACCGAAGATGCCCTTGAAGCGATCGCCGAGCAGGCGATGAAGCGGGGAACCGGCGCCCGTGGCCTGAGAGCCATCATGGAAGAGGTCCTGCTCGACACGATGTACGAACTGCCGTCGCGTTCGGACGTGGCGCGGGTCGTCATCGACGGTGCCGTCGTGCGTGAGAAGGTCAACCCGACGCTCGTACCCATCACCGAGCTCGGCACGACAGATCTCCCCGAAGAGCGCTCGGCCTAGCGCGGGTCCGTCGAGCCGTGAGCCACTCCTGGTCCACACATGCAAAGGTTGCGTTCATAGGATCCCACGGGATCCGTAAGACCACAGCTGTGCATGCCTTCGCCAACGTCATGCAGCGCGCCGGCCGTTCCGTCGAGCACGGTCGTGAGGTGGTGCGCGACAATCCCCTCGGGATCAACGAGGGTGCAACCGGTGAGGCTCAGCTGTGGGTGATCGTGTCCCAGATCCGCCAGGAACTCCAGCTCGCACAGAAGTCAGACGTTCTGGTGCTCGACCGTGGTGTGATGGACAACTTCGCGTACTACGTGCGTGCCTGTGGGGGAGTGGACATCTTCGACGTCGGCCCGCTGGTAGCGAGGTGGTCGGCGACCTATGACATGGTCGTTCGCTTGAAACCGGATATCGCGTTGAGATCCGATGGTGTGCGCTCGACCTCGGATGCGTTCCGAGATGAGATCGAGGTGATCCTCGACGAGCGCCTTCCATCGTTGGTGGCGGCGCGCCAGCTCCTAGAACTCAATGCATCCGACATCGACGACCGGTTCGATTGGTGGCCACTCGCCGAACGCCTCGCTGGTCTGGTGGAAGAGCCCCTGTACGCCGACGGTGTTCCTCGTCGTCGAGCGCGTCCCGCTCCACGACAGAAGTCCACCGTCGACGTGCCCCAGCTAGACCTCGAGCTGTAGCGCCGGCCGGATCAGCTCCCAGGGATCCGAAGCAGCATCAGCTGGCCGGACTCCCGTTTGTACAGCACGTCGCCGTCCTGCACCTCGTCGATATAGGTCCCGTGGGCCTGGACATCTAGCAGCCAGGTTCCGCGGCCGAACCACTCCGACGCATCGACGATCCCCGATGATTCTCCTTCGGGATCGTTGACCGTTGCGATGACGCTCCAGCTGCCATCGCTGAGGTCATGGCGCCAGATCTTGGCGTTGTCAGTGTCCTCTTGCACCATCAGGCTGTTCCTGGAGGTGTCCACGTTGTCAGGGCTCAGGAACGGTACATAGACGTCCGAGGACGGATCGACGTCCCCGTCTGCCAGTATCGAGAAACTGACGACCTTGCGTGGGTTGTCTTCGTCCAGGACCATCTTGAAGATCCGCCCGCTGTCGGCCTGGCCGACGGTTCCGCTCGGTCCCCTGGTCATCCGACCGGTGGTCTCGTCCGGGATCACCCGTGTTTTGCCTGTGTCGACGATGTAGATGACATTCGGGTTGTTCTTGTCGTACGCAAGGTCCTCGAGCCTGACGAACTGGTAGACGTTGTTGTCGTTCGACCAGTCCTCGAGTGCGTCCTGGGGGAGATCTCGTGTCAGTCCCCTGGCGATCCTGCTCGGAACACGAATGAATTGACCACGCCAGTCATCTCCTGGCTGGAGGTCGAGATAGTCATTCGCTCCGTTGAACGGATCACCCCTGTCGACCCTGCCATCATCAGTGGCCGTCACCCGGAACGCCATGAGGGCACCTTCATCGGCGAACATGCTGTCGGCATCATCAGCCGCGTACATGTACAACTGGGCGCTCGGCCCACTGAAGGTGTCATCTGTCGTCAGGAGGACGATCTTGCCCCGGTCGGGGAGCGCGATGGTGTTCTCGTGGTTGAGGCGGCCCAATGCGGGTATGGCCGTCGCTTCCCCGGTAACCGTGTCGAGCGCTACCGCGAGGCCTGCCTGGCGTTGCGGGTCTGTGGCGCGGTCTGGCGGCAGTGGAGACGTGTCCTTGATGTCGATGATGCTGTTCGCTTCTTCGCCTGTGAAGAACACGTAGTTAGGGAAGCCTTCCGCCGGCCCGGCCATCGATGCCGAGCAGAAGCGGAGATAGCCTTCATCCGGTGAGATCGCGACCTCAGCTGCGAGCACGGCCCCGGGCATACGCGACCTGGTGCTGAGCGTCAGCTTGGTCACCGACGCATCTTGCAGGTCCGCGGTTCCAAAGAACGGAACCGTCGTCTGTTCGTGCGCTACGTAGACCTCGACGG
>CAYUJA010000147.1:0-3576 GCA_964444875.1 uncultured Acidimicrobiaceae bacterium
GAGCGTCGCCGTCGTGTGAACCGGTGAGTCTCTGGCCGCCGAGTGAATAGACATCTCCAACGGCGTTCAGCACGACGAGTGCCCCAACGCTGGCGTCACCCACCATGGCCGAAGCGGACCCGATCCCGGCTGTGGTCGCTGTCTCGATGCCGTGGAGTTTGCCAACGGTCGCCCCCGTGCCTGCCCCGACGGCACCCATCACCACGGGTTCCGATGAACGCGCAACATAGGCGCGCAGGCCGTCTTCGGGCCCCGGGCGAACATCGGAACGGCCCACCATCAGATCGTAGATGATCGCACCAGCCACGATCGGAACAGGGCCCGTCGGTGTGGGTGCACCCCGCCCCTCCTCTTCGATCGCATCCATGATCCCCTGCGCAGCACCGAGTCCGAAAGCACTTCCACCGGCGAACATCAGCGCATTCAGAGTGATCGGCTTGATCGCATCCCCGAAGATCCCGAGTTCCCTGGTACCCGGGGCGCCGCCACGAACGTCGGCAATCGCCACGTTCGGTTCGCCAAAGGTCAGAACGGTCACACCCGTTGCGGCACGGGTGTCCGTCGCGTGGCCAACGAGGACGTCGGGGACGTCGGTTATCGTGTCAACCATCGCCGGCACGTCCCGCGATGTAGCGCCGTGGGAGCCTCGGCCCGAAGCGGCATACGACCTCGTAACTGATCGTACCGAGCGCCTCGGCCCAATCCTCGACGGTGATGCATTCGTCTCCCTGGGTTCCGATGAGCACGACCTCGTCTCCGACCTGTGCATCGTCGGTTCCCAGGTCGACGACCACCATGTCCATCGTGATCTGGCCGGCGAACGGGTACCGCTTGGCGTTGATCAGGACAGATCCCGGTCCAGACAGACTTCTGGTCACACCGTCGGCGTACCCGATCGGCACCGTCGCAACGTTGTTGGACCCATCGAGTTCGCGGATCCTCCCGTACGAGGGTCGGGCCGATACCGGGAGCCTTCGCACGTAACGCACGTGGCTCACGACCTTCATCGCCGGCACGAGGTCGATTCCGCTACCGCTTTCGGGTGTGGGCCGTAGCCCGTAGATTCCCAGACCTACCCGACACATGTCGTGATGTGTTTCGCTGTAGTCGAAAGCTGCGGCAGTGTTGGCGGCGTGGAGCAGCTTCGGCTCGATGCCTTCGGCCCGAAGGGCCTCAGCGAAACGTACGAGGGCGGTGTTCTGGCGTCGTGTGTAGTCCGCATCTTCGTCGGCAACGGCGAAGTGGGTGAACACACCCTGAAGTGTCAGTCGCTCGTCGGCGTCGATTTTTCGAGCGATCTCGAACGCCTCAGTGGGGGGCGCTCCAACACGGTGCATTCCGGAGTCGAGTTTGAGGTGGACGGGATACGGGGTCGTCGAGGCCGCTTCGGCAGCCCGTGCTATCTGGTCGACGAACGTGGCAGTGTACGCGGTAGGAACCAATCCGTGCGCGATGATCGAGGCAACGTCGGGGCCTACTGGTTCCGAGAGCACGAGTATCGGTACGTCGATGTCTGCTTCACGCAGACGGACTCCTTCTTCGACGAGCGCCACAGCGAGCAGGCCTGCACCGCCCCTGAGAGCGGCACGGGCGACCGGCACGTCACCGTGTCCGTATGCATCGGCCTTCACGACGGCACACAATTCGGCCGGCGCAATATGGCGTGTTATCACGCGTGCGTTGTGCTCGATCGCGTCCAGGTCGATCTCGATCCACGAAGGTCTCACGTCGCTACATTCTCCCAAGGTCCGTCGCGCTCGACATGAGGTTCGCGAGCGTGGCTCCGACCTCCCAGATGAGAGCGGGGGCAGACACGATTTCGCGCTCGGCGAGTGAACGTCCGGCCACGCCATGAAGGTGAGCAGCGGTCGCCGCCGCATCGCCGACCGACACCCCACCGGCAACGAAGGCGCCGATCATGCCTGCGAGCACATCTCCCGTGCCGATCGTCGCAAGCTCAGGACCGCCGCTGTCGATGACGACAAGACGATCTCCCGCCACGAGGGTCGGGTTGCCTTTCGCTACGACAACGGCACCCGTACGTTCGGCCAGATCCATGACGGCCCGGGGTGACACAGATGTGCCTGTAAGTCGTTTGAACTCGCCGGCGTGGGGGGTGAGGACCGTCCCCCCGGTGCGGCCGGCCAGCACCTCTAGATCCTCGAGTGCGTTGAGTGCGCCAGCGTCGATGATCAGGGTGCCGGGAAATCCCTTCACGAGATGCTCGACGAAGCGCGGGTTGGCTGGTTCGAGGCCGGGGCCGACGACCAGCGCCTGGAATCGGTCGAGGTGGGACAGGGCCTGTGACGCATCGTCACCCCAGACGTCGGAATCACACACACACATCCCGACGATGTCGTGAGCCACGGTTTCGTATGTCTGAGCGGTCCCCGACGTGGTGAGGATCGCCGATACCCCGGCACCACTTGCAATGGCCGAACGCGCAACGAGAACGGCCGCACCGGTCAGTCCCTGGACCCCGCCGATGGTTGCAACAGCACCCGTCGACCACTTGTGGGAGGTGCGAACCCGATGAGGCACACTGACATCGGCATCCGTGAACCGCCACATTTCTGGTTCGCCACCCGAAAGTCCGATGTCGTACAGGTCGACCACGCCACACCGATCGGGACCCTCTCCGAGAAGGTGTCCCGTCTTGAGCATGTGGAAGGTCGCCGTCCGGTCGGCGGTGAACGCATGGGCACTGGCCGCCCCGATGTCACCGGACACCCCCGAGGGGATGTCGACCGACAGCACGGGCATACCGGACATCGCCCACGGCACGACGACATCGGGGAGATCACCCCTGAAACCGGTTCCATACAAGGCATCGATGATGAGGTCACCCGCCACGATGTCGCCGACGGGCCGGATGGGCACCCCTGCCACCTGTGCCGAATGCATCGCTCGCCACGCTGGGGAGCCATCCGCAGGGACACCCTTGTGATGAACGGTGACGGCAGCGCCCCGCCGTGTCAGATAGCGCGCCGCAACGTACCCGTCACCGCCGTTGTTCCCACCACCGGCGAGCACATGCACCACGGTGCCGTACCCCACGCCCATGATGGCGGCCGACATCGCGACAGAAAAGCCGGCAGCGTCCATCAACGCATCGACACGATCGGCAGCCATCGCGTCGACCCTCTGCATCTCAGCAACGGACAGCACCGGTTCCATCAGGCGTGCTCTCCCTGGGAGATCACGAACACCATGGCGTTGCCACCTGTGTGCGTGATCGTGATCTTGATGTCCGTGATGCCGAGAAGTTCGGCGCGCTCTTTCGCCTTACCGTACAGGTTCACCCCGGGGGGTCCGCCACCGGTGATCTCGATGTCCCGCCACGGGATCCGTCGCCATCCCGTGAACATGCTTTTCATCACGGCTTCTTTGCCGGCGAACCGTGCCGCGAGGCGTTCGGACGGGTCGGCGAATCGGTGCGCGTACTCCCACTCCACGTCGGTGAAACACCTCCGCCGGAACGATTCCGCGTTCTTGGAGAGCAGATGCCGAACTCGCGGCACCTCTGCAAGGTCGATGCCAAGCCCGATGATGTCCATGGGAGGAGAGTACTTGGTA
>CAYUJA010000147.1:3676-4742 GCA_964444875.1 uncultured Acidimicrobiaceae bacterium
GTACTTGGTATCTGGCTTCTGGTACTTCCAAGTACCAGATACCAAGTACCAAGTACCAAGTACTTTTTCTTTACTCCACTGTCACGCTCTTCGCCAGGTTCCTTGGCTGGTCGATGTCGTGGCCGCGCATGCGGGCTACGTGATAGGCCAGAAGTTGGAGCGGGACGACCGCGGCAACCGGACCGAGCAGGTCCTCGATATCGGGGATCCGCATGACGATGTCTGCGTACTTGTGGATCTCAGTATCAGTGTCGTATGCCACGGCGATGATCCTGCCTCCGCGTGCTTTGACCTCCTGAACTGCCGAGATCGTCTTGTCGTACACAGCCCTCTGGGTAAGGATCACGATGACGGGAACGTCATCGGTGATGAGCGCCAGCGTCCCATGTTTCAACTCACCCGCAGGCATCGCCTCAGAGTGGAGGTACGAGATCTCCTTGAGCTTGAGCGACCCCTCCATTGCAATGGCGTAGTCGAGCCCACGTCCGATGAAGTAGACGTCATATGCGTCTTTGATCGCTTCAGCGGCGACGATGGCCTCCGACTCACGCGACAGCACCTCATCGATCACGCCAGGCATCTGGTGCAAGCCGTGCGAGATTCGTGCCGCAAGCTCCCTGTCGACGGTTCCGCTCACCGCCCCGAGCCGCAACACGAGCAGGTACTGGGCGATGAGCATCGCCATGTACGCCTTTGTCGAAGCGACGGAGATCTCGGGCCCAGCCCGTGTGTAGAGGATGTCATCGGCGTATCTGGCCAGTGTCGAGCCGACGACGTTCGTGATCGCAAGCATCCGGGATCCGTTGTTGCCTGCTTGCCTGGCAGCAGCGAGGGTGTCTGCCGTCTCCCCCGATTGTGAGATCGCGATCGTCAGCTGGTTCGGCCCGACGATCGGGTCTGCGTATCGCAGCTCGTGGGCGTACTCGACGTTCGCCGGTAGCCGCAGCACACGCCTGAAGATCTCCTGGCCGATCAAGCCTGCGTGGTAGGCGGTTCCACACGCCGTGATCCACACTCTGTCGAGATCACGGATGTAGTCATCATCGAAGGTGACATCTTCGAGCCA
>CAYUJA010000148.1:0-4702 GCA_964444875.1 uncultured Acidimicrobiaceae bacterium
TGAATACATAGGCGGCTCATGAATACATAGGTCAGCCGCACGAAAGGAGAACCCACCATGAAGAAACGATTCGTCCTCCTGGCGGTGCTCGTGACCCTCGCCACGGTCCTCCCGGCCGTCGGCGCTTCCGCACACGGAGCCGTCGTCATCCCATTTGAGAAGGCGGTCGTGAGCGATCTCGGTGACGATCCGGTCGAGTGGGCAGGTGTCGCCGGCAGCGTCGGATCCATCGATACGACCCTCAACGGCAGCGACGTGAAGCCCACTGGGAACGTGTGGCACGTTGCGTTCGTCGAATGGGTGGTGACGGGCAGCGGCACTGCCTGCGATGACTTCACCGCCGACCTGGCCGGCATCGTCAACCTCGGCAACGGCCGGGTGGCGTTGAACGGTATCGTCATCACTGGCGACTGCGCCGGTGCCCGAATCCATGTCCAGGCCTGGTTGGACACCACCACGTTCTCGTCGCAAGGAACGATGCGTATCACCCCATAGCGGTCGCAGTAGCGAGATGGGGCCGGTCGAAGGCCGGCCCCATCCGTCGCGCGATGCCTTCACACGCCTCCGGATGTCCGGCGACGCGTGAACATGGGGGGCCGCAGTGATCCCCGGGGGCCCCTATTGCCGGCAAGAAACCCGGTTGAGGAGGATGGCGAAAGACGCCCGTCGCTCCGGATCTTCAGCGTTCCAGGATCGCGTACTCCGCGCCTACCGGGATATTCGGTGCATTGCAACCGCGACGCAACCTTTCTACAACCCCGTTCTCGTATCCCTTATGCAAGGTTGAGTCGAGGAGGATTTCATGGACACCAGAGCCCGGCAGCGCAGGCAGGCATCCGGACCACAGACTGTGGTGGTCCTCTTGGCGTTGATGATCCCGTTCCTTTTCACGCTCTCCTCTTCCGGGGTCTCCCTCGCCGCGGAAGCGACGGGCGAGGTCATCACGGAGAGATTCACTGTCGACAGCGGTGATGGCGACGGCTACGTGCGCGGGCCGCTCGAGCCAGGCCCGCTCTGCGACGCTCTCAGCGACGGCTCCGCCCTGTTGGAGCTCTCAAGCAATCAGGTTCTTGCCGGTCGCCACAACGAGACCGCTTCGGTCGCGGGGTTCAGGATCAACGTCGATGTCCCATCTGAGGCCACGATTCTGGAAGCCCGCCTCAGGCTGTGGAACGCGAGCTCCGGAATCATCAGAAGAGACGAACCCTTGACCTTCACGGTTGCAGCCCTGAAACCCGAGAGCGGTGCGCCATTCTCCGACGCCCACACACCCCTCCATCCCTTCTGCAGAGAACTGGGCAGCGAAACACCGTTCCTGGAAGGGGCACCCTTGTGGGAACTCTCCGGCGGGGGTGCCTACACCAGCCCCAACCTCCGGACGCTCCTCGAAGCTCACCGATCTGCACAGTCGTGGCAACCCGGCTCGGTCATCGAGCTCCTTCTCTACCCGGTGGAAAACTCGTTCTTCGAAGATCGGTCGATCAAGGTGGATTCCTACGAGGGTGACCCGGCCCAAGCGGCGTCGCTCACTGTGACGTACCAGCTTCCCGACCCGGATCCCGACCCGGATCCGGATCCGGACCCGGACCCGGGCTCTGCATATCCGGAGCTATCAGGTCCCGTGGGGATCGTCGGCCCAGCACCGGCCGGGAGCACAGACGTAGATTCCCAACGCTGGGACCAGTACGGAAATTGGGACGTGTGGCGGTTACGAATCCACGAGATCACGATTCTTGACGACCAGGAGAACATCGGGCGCGGGGACATCTCGCTGGCGGCGGCAATACGGCTCGACGAGCTCGACCCCGCCCATCCACTCTGTAGTGTCGTCTATTTGCCCTGCCAGGATGAAGCGAACACTCTCGTGACATGGTGCTGGCCTCCCGGGACGAAGGTGGCCAACGCACGGGTATCTACAGAGTCCAACCCGCACCTCCGCCAGGACCGGCCAGTGCCGTTTGGCGTCCTTGGGGTGTACGACCCCTATCTCCATACGCAGTGCGTGGACGACGGTGGTACGTATCAGATCGGATCCGGCGAAACACTGGTATTTGACCCACCGCTGACGATCGAGCGGTTGCTGCTCGACCACCGTGTAGGCGACTACGAGGGCATCTTCGACATCATCGACTACGAGGTGTACGACACGTGGGCGAATCCCACGAGCGACATTCTTGCTGAACTCTCGGGACTCAACCCGAGTGGCGAGGGTCATGTCCTGGCCGGGCACTACGTTGTCGACTTCGGAGCCTTCCGATTCGACTGGATCGGGCGCAGGGGCTGGGGCTGGACGTACGCGGGAAACGACGGTGCGACGGCGAGACTGTCGGTCGGCAACCTCAATGATCTCACCACCGCATATGTGACATACAGCTTCGACATCGAAGAGATGGACGGCTTCGAGGTTGCATGGGGTCTCTACGTCGATGGCATAACCCTCAACGAGGAGGTCGACACCCTTCGATTCTCGTCCGTTCTGGGCGGGCAGGGCTGGCGGTTCTCTTCCGACACGAGGTCCTGGAACAACAGGAGCCTTATCAAGCAGGTCCCACCGGTGTTGGCCAACAGTGTCGATGCGCCCGGGTACCGGTGCCTTCCGGTAGGTGTCTCCGTCGACCAGATCGGGTCGTTCAACTCGGAGTGTCTCGAGCCGGGTACGTACACAATCCAGACGGGTCAGAACGGAGTCACCCGAAGCGTCCTCGCGCTCGAACCTGGGTTCCCTCACGCCACGTTCACGCTCGTGAGGTTCGCCGTTGGAGTTCCGGCTCCGCTCTGCTTCCCCTCGTGCGAGGAGTCGCAGAGCAGTCTTCTGGTGGGAAATTTCGGCTCACCACGATGGGTTCTGATCTCAACGGGACTCATTGTGATCGTTGCGATCGGCGGTCTCCTCGCGGCCATGGTAGTTCGACGTCGGCGATGGCTGGGGGCGATGGCGGGTGCAGCGGTCGGGATCGCTGTGGTAGCGACCTTGACACTTGCGCCCATGAGTGGAAGTGAGCCCGGGACGGGTGAGCTGGTCACGTTCGAGCCTCCTCTGGCATCACAGGAGCAACTCTCACAGGTAGCGCCTGTTGCTCTGACGTCGGCAACGACAATTCCACCCACCATGACGACGGTTCCACCCAGGACCACAACGACCGTAGCCAGGACCACCGTGGCGACGACCGTTCCGCCCGCAACGACAACGACCGTGGGGAGGGATACGACTACCACGACTGTCGCGGATACCACTACGACGACCGTGGCCGACACCACCACGACTGCCGCGGATACCACCACGACGACCGTGGCCGACACCACCACGACGACCGTGGCCGACACCACCACGACGACCGTGGCCGACACCACCACGACGACCGTGGCCGACACGACGACAACCGTGACGAAGCCGCCGGCCGACACGTCGCCACCAAAGGTCGAGTCGATTCAGGATGTGCCCGACCCCGTGTTTACGGGCGGCACGACTCGGATCACGGCGAGGGTGAGCGACCAGTCGGCAATCGCAGCGGTAGAGCTCTGGCAGCTCGGGGGTAAGGGTTGGGTCAAGTACGGAGATATGACGTCTGTGCGGGGCGAGTATCGGATCGATTATGGGCCGCTTGTCTTCGCGGGTGTGTACCAATGGCGGATTCGGGCAATCGACGCCGTGGGGAACGCGACCTGTAGCACTCGAGGCATCGATACCTGCCCCGGAGGATCGACGACCGCGATCATCCCTTAGGCACGCCGCGGGCGATGGCCCGGTCCACCGCAGCCTCGATGCCGAGGGATGCTCCTTCCGCCATCAGCCGTTCGAGCTCGGCGTCACCCAGCTCGGAGCGGAGCCGGTCCCTCAGTGCGCTCCGCTCCGCGGCGTACAGGCTGAACATGTCGAATTGGCCAGCGAGCACCGAAGCCTCACTCGCTCCGAACAGGATCGCTCCCTCTTCGGGTGACCCGCCCCCGGTTACCGCGGCGGCGAAGCGACCCAGGTACACAACCATCGCCATCGGGCTGGTTATGCGCCGCTTTACTTCGAGAGCTTCCGCGTGGCAGGCTTCGGCCTCTGCCCACATCAGGTGACGGCTGGCAAGCATCCCTTGATAGCCAAGGATGTTCGCAGTGCAGGACTCGTCACCGATACGGCGATGCAGCTCCAGCCCTTCCTCGAGCAGTTGCGCCGCTGTTTCGTCATCGCCACGGTGGTAGGCGGTCATCCCGAGCCGACCGATGGCGTGAGCCCTCCAGATGACATCACCAAGCTCGGTGGCGATCTCCAACGCTTCTCGCTCGGCGGCCTCTGCTTCATCAAACCGTTCGAACACCAGATGAGTGACCCCGATCAGGTACAGGGAGTATGCAGCGCACCAGCGGTCACCCAATTCAAAGAAACGGTCGAGAGCCCTTGTCTGGAGCGCGATCGAAGCGCCGGCGCTCTCCGCGTTCTGGCCCAGATACCGCCACGACCACGCCACAGCCCAGCGGTCGCCGAGGTGTTTGAAGATCTCGAGACCCTGTTCCATGAGCGGCACGGCCTCCGGCGCCCCCACCCAGCCGAGAGAGTGACCCTGGTAGTGGAGCGACCAGGCCTCTCCCAGCTCGTCTCCGGCAGCGCGGCAGACCTCGAGTGCTTCCACCAGGAGTGGCTCGAGTGGATCGAGGTTCCCCCGGATGATCTCGATCGATCCGGTGGCGTAGATCACCCGGGCCCGGAGCAGCG
>CAYUJA010000149.1:0-4696 GCA_964444875.1 uncultured Acidimicrobiaceae bacterium
CCCTTTCAAGGGGGACAACAGAGGAGCGCCAGCGACGATGTAGGGGGATAACGCGCAGCCAACACAGGCCTGTGCCGCGTAGTGGATCCCCCTGCATCGGGACTCCGTCCCTCTGCTGTCCCTCACGGCAGGGGGACGCTAGCTCTTCTTGAACAGGTCCTTGAACCATCCGGTGAACGCGGACCAGGTACTGGCGAAGAAGAGCGACAGTCCCTTGACCTCGGAGGCGGCCACGGCGGTGGCGGCCTCGGGAGTTGCGGCATCGAGTTTGGCGTGGACACACTGGGAGAACTCGTTGATCAGGCGTTTGGACACCTCGTTTACGAGTCCCGTCCTGCCGAACTGGGCGATGGGGCCTGCGAGTTGGACGGTGGCTTGGATCGTCACAGCGGTCTGGCCATCGTCGGTGCCAACCAGGCTGACGTCGACATCGACTCTGCCCTGGCTCCCACCGGAGCGGTCCACTCCCCTGCCCGAGATGGCGATCGCGCGGCCATCGTGGTCGTACTCGACGGTTGCTTTGCCCTCGAATGAGGCCGATATGGGGCCGAGTTTGACCGAGACGCTGCCTTCGAACGTGCCGTCTCCGTTGTCCTTGGTCAACTGGGCGCCTGGAAGACAGCGCGCAAGTTCCGGAATGTCCTGGAAGAGTACCCAGACAGCCTCGACAGGCTGGTCAACGCTGAACTGCTCGGTGATGTCCATGCTTCCTCCTATGTGCCGTGGATAGCGACATCGGTGCCACTGAGAGACAATGCCGAGCCACCACCGTATCTGACCTGGATGATCTCACCCGCGATGGCGACGGCTGTCTCAGCAGGGGTCTTTCCCTTGAGGTCGAGGCCGATCGGCCCGTGGATCGTTGCGACCTGGTCGGCGGTCCAACCATCTGCGAGGAGTCGTTCGACGCGCATGGCATGTGTGCGGCGCGACCCCATCGCCCCGAGGTACTTGATCGGTTTGCCGTGCACCGCCTCGAAGACGGGGACCTCGAACCTGGCGTCATGGCTCAGCATCACGACATACAGCCTGGTATCCGGTTCGATATGGTCGAACACCTTTCCTGGCCACGCAACGATCAGTTCATCGACATCGGGAAAGCGCTCCTGTGTTGCCCACGCTCCGCGGGCATCGGCGACAACGACCCTGAACCCGAGTTCCCTCGCGATGACCGACAGCGGTTGCGCGATGTGCCCGGCGCCGAAGATGAGCATCGTCGGCCGCGGTGCGATCGTGTCGATGAAAATGCGACGGTCTCCGTACACGAGGGATCTGCTCTCCTCCCGATCCATCAGTGCATTGGCATCCGTGATGATGTCGGGCGCGAGCCATGGCGAACCTTGCCCGGCGATGACTCCGGTGGACCTGTCAACGACGACGGTGGCCCCAACGTCGGGGCCATCGATGACCGTGATGGCCGCGCCGAGTTTCTCCGTGTCCGTCAGTTGTGAGATAGCTGAGATCGTCGAGGTCACCATGGTGCGATGTACACCTCGATCGTGCCACCACACGTCAGCCCGACCTCGAACGCATCGTCATCGGCGATCCCGTAGGTGACCAGTCTCGGCGACCCGGTCGCGAGTACGTCCGCTGCGTGTTCCCGGACGTCGTTCTCGACACATCCCCCGCTGACGCTCCCTTCCATCTCCCCCTCAGACGAGATGAGCATCTTTGATCCGACTCCCCTCGGGGCCGAACCCTTGACGTTGACAACCGTGGCGACAGCGACATCCTTGCCCTGCCCCTTCCACCGCTCGTATACCTCGAGTACCTCTTTCATGACCCAGTCGCGCTCCTTCCTCTGACGCTCGCGGATTGTAGGAGTTCGATGAGGTCAGCCAGGTTACGTGCCGTGCCGCCTGCCAACAAGTCGTCGACGTGGGGCAGCGCAGCGGCCATTCCCCGTGCCTCGGGTGTGAACCCGGTCCGCCCGGCGAGTGGGTTCAACCAGACGACGCGGTGTGCGGCACGCCCCAGCCTTCTCATCTCGATCGAGAGGTAGTCGGGGTCTCCCGTGTCCCAACCATCCGAGATGATGAGCACGATCGGCCCACCTCCTCCGACACGGCGTGACCACGCCCTGTTGTACGTGCCGATGGCTTCACCGATGCGGGTGCCGCCAGACCAATCCGGCACAGCCTTCGCAGCGTGCGCGATCGCCTCAGTCGGGTTCCTGAGTCTGAGGTGCCTCGTGATGCGCGTGAGCCTCGTTGCAAAGACGAACGACTCGACATGAGAGAAACGGTGCTGTGCACCGTGGATGAAGTGGAGCAACATCTCTGAGTACCGCTCCATCGACCCCGATATGTCGGCGAGCACGATCAGGGGGCGCAGCTTACGTCTGCGTTCCGTGAAGGCGAGCGGCATCAGGTCCCCCTGTGGCCCGGTGACAAGCCGCATCGTGCGGCGCAGATCCGGGGTGGAACCGTTCGATGCGGGGCGCCATCGCCGTGATCGTACAGACGTGGGACTCCAGGTCATCGCATCGAGCATGGCGGCCACCGCTGCGGCTTCCTCGTCATCGAGTTCGGAGAAGTCCACGTCCATGAGTCGCTCACCGTATGAGCCACCTGCAACCTCATACACCTCCTCGAGCTCGTCCACCTCTGGCGATGTCTCGGTCGCTGTCGCACCGATTCTTGCCTGGCCCGCGGTACTCGTCCGATGGACGATTCTGTCGATCACGGAATCGAGTGAGACGACGAACGAACCAGAAAAGAACTCGTCGAACAGTTCGTCGAACCGCTCGTTCTGACTACGTTTCGTGACCACGAGAGATCTACATGCCTCCCGCACGTCGTCGGCATGGGCAAGACCGACGATCGTGATGGCCTCAGTGAGGAGTCTGGTCGTCTGGGGGCTCACCGCGAACCCGTCGGCTCGCAACGCACGGACGAAGATGACGATGTTGCGCGCTGCGACGTCTCCGTCGGGTGTCATATGAGGCTCTCGATGCCGGTGTCGCGCACCGTCTGGAGGTCCTCTTCGTACTTGACGATGACACCGAGTGTGGAATCGACGGCTTCAGGTGACAGTTCGACCTCCCCGAGCACCTGGAGCGCCTTGGCCCAATCGACCGTCTCTGCCACTCCCGGCGCCTTGAACAGGTCGAGGTTCCTCAGTTTGTGCATCGCCGCTGCGAGCTCCCGCGACAGGGCATCGGATGTTCCCGGCGCCTTCTTGTGCAAGATCGCCACCTCGCGCTCGACCGTTGGGTAGTCGATCCAGTGGTAGATACACCGGCGCTTGACGGCGTCGTGGATCTCCCTGGTGCGGTTCGAGGTGATGACAACGATCGGCGGTGTCTCAGCCTTCACGGTGCCGACCTCAGGGATCGTGATCTGGAAGTCCGAGAGCAACTCGAGCAGGTACGCCTCGAACTCCTCGTCGGCCCTATCGAGTTCGTCGATCAACAGCACCGTCGGCAGGCCTTCCGATGCGCGGCGAATCGCCTGAAGGAGGGGCCTTGCGATCAGGTACTCCTCGCTCATGATGTCGTGAACGTCGACCTCGCTGCCTGTGGCTTCCAACAGTCGGATCGCAAGCATCTGGCGTGCATAGTCCCACTCGTAGAGGGCATGGGACGCATCGAGTCCTTCATAACACTGCAGCCGGATCAGGTCGGCACCCGCGATCGCGGCGAGTACCTTCGCGATCTCGGTCTTGCCGACCCCAGGCTCGCCCTCGACGAACAGCGGCCTGCCCATCTGCACCGCGAGATGAATCGCGACAGACAACCCGCGTTCTGGCACGTAATCGTGCGCGATGAACGCCGCTTCGAGGTCATCCACAGTTGAAGGAATGGGCATGTCCGGACGATAGCGAGGAATCAGATGCCGGATTCCAGATGACAGCCAGAGTTGGCTGTCCCCCAGCTGTGAGGGACAAACGAGGAGCCCTGCGACGAGTTACGGGGATAGCGCGAAGCCCACCCCGCTCAGTAGCCGTCCCCCTGCCGTGAGGGACAAACGAGGAGCCCTGCGACGAGTTAGGGGGATAACGCGAAGCCAACGGCCCCCACACAGAACTCTTCGAGCCCCGCTCTCGCGCGACGAGGTGCCGTACCGCGGATCCCCCTGCATCGGGACTCCGTCCCTCTGCTGTCCCTCACGGCAGGGGGACGCTGGACTTCTGAGATTTCCTGTGCCGGTTCTCGTTTTCTGTCGTAGCCGTGCGATATGTTGTGGGTATGACTGATAGAGCGTATTTCGGGTTGACGGCTGAGGATCTGCCGTTCGGTGTTGACCCTCCCGTGGGGATGCCGGCATCTGCTCAGGTCGCCGAACCCGAGTATGACGGGATCCCTGCCCGCCTCGACGACATGGCCCCCGGTCCTGTCATGGGTGCGTTCCTGTCGTCGGTCGATGTGACGAAGCTCTCGGGATACGACCAAATCGTTGTGTTGCGGGCCCATCAGCGTATGGCGTCGTACTACCAGGCCGCCACGTACCAGGACATGGCCGCCGTGAACACCACCATGTCGACCTTCGACGGGTACCACCAGCGCGACATCGACGCTTCTGAGATGGCCGCCGCTGAGGTCCGGGTCGCTGCGTCCCCCTTTCAAGGGGGACAAACGAGGAGCCCTGCGACGAGTTAGGGGGATAACGCGAAGCCAACCCCGCTCTCGCGCGACAAGGAGCCGTACCGCGGATCCCCCTGCATCGGGACTCCGTCCCTCTGCTGTCCCCCTTGA
>CAYUJA010000150.1:0-4684 GCA_964444875.1 uncultured Acidimicrobiaceae bacterium
TGGGAACGTTGAGGTCGTCAACGGTGATCGTGTAACCCTGGATCTTGTAGTTGCGTCTGAACGGTTCATCGTCCGTGACGTTCTGGAACTCGATCTCTGTGATCGATACCGGTCGTGAGAAGGTGAACTCGAGCCATGCACCGACGCCGTGGAGGGCATCGTCGTTCCAGCGTGTTTCCGGGTTGCCGTCGATGAGGTTCTCGGGTCCGAAGGCGTCGCCGCCCTGAGAGCTTGCCTTGACCGAGATCGGGAGGATCTCGGTCACGATCGCGGGGAGTGTCGACGACGTCGACGATGTGGTGGTATCTGACAGCGCAACCTCGTCTCCGCCGAAGATGTTCATCATGAGAGCGATGAGAGCCACGACGAGGACGACGGCGGCGAGTACCCCCAACGCACGGCCTCCCGCTGATGCTCGTGACATCGGGGACGCAGCGATCGGCATGGGGTCGGCGCTCAGCCGCGATCCGCATCGTTCGCAATGGTGGTTGAAGGGAGGGTTCTTCGCCCCACACGACGGACACGCTATCGCAGCCTGGGTTGCAACCGGTGGGGGCACATCTGAGCGGGGAGGTGTCGCCGGTTCTTGTGGTGCAGGCTCTTGGGATGCGCGCGACGGAGCAGGGGGTGTGCCACTGGGTGGCGGGTCGCTCAGTTCGAACGGTTCGAACAGTTCGTCGAATTGATCGTTTCGGTCGTCGCCCTGCATGCTGGTGTCTGTATCCCGTTTCTGTGAACGAACGTATTCGGTGTCGGTGCCGTTATTGTGCCATGAATGCTGTTACTTATGTCGATTCGTATCGCGGAGGCCTGGACACCATCGTCGGTGACGGCGTTCGTCGTGATCGGAGTTGCCCTGGCGAGCCTGATCGCCTGGCTCATCTACCGGTCGTGATCTGTCACACCCCGCAGGTACGGTTCGACGTATGAATCGTAATAGCCGCAGCGCAAAACCGTCCTACATCTGTGAGCATTGTGGATATCACAGTGCCAAGTGGATGGGTTTCTGCCCACAATGCCGCTCTGGCGAAGCGCTGAACGAAACCGTGAACGATCCGATTCCACGCACCAGGGGTGCCGTTGCGGTCGTAGCTGCGACGGCACCACGCTCGATGGTTCGAGACAGAACACCGGTCGGGCTTGCGGAGTTCGACAGGGTGCTCGGTGGTGGTGTGGTTCCTGGTGCAGCGATACTGGTGGGTGGTGAGCCCGGCATCGGGAAGTCGACCTTGCTGCTTCAGGTTGCCGATAGCATCGCAGGCGAATCGGGCACCGTCCTGTACGCGACTGCCGAGGAGTCGGTGCATCAGGTGCAGATGCGAGCCCGCAGGCTTGGCGTCCGGTCATCAGGGGTGAAACTCGCCTCGGTCTACGACGTCGACGAGATCATCGCTACCGCGACCCAGATGGGCCCTTCGGCGGTCATCGTCGATTCGATCCAGACGGTCTCGTCCGCCGACATCGGAGGATCCGTCGGTGGAGTGTCCCAGGTGCGCGAATCTGGTGCACGGTTGATCGCGTTCGCGAAATCATCCGGCATTCCTTTGATCCTCGTCGGCCACGTCACGAAAGATGGTTCGCTCGCTGGTCCGCGGACACTCGAGCACATGGTCGACGTCGTGCTGTACCTCGAGGGCGACCCCGACCTCGGGTTGCGGCTCTTGCGCGGTGTGAAGAACCGGTATGGGTCCATCAACGAGGTCGGTGTGTTCGAGATGACGTCCGAGGGTGTGACAGAGGTGCTCGATCCAAGCGGTCTGCTCACAGGCCGCTACGACACAGATGCCTTCGGGAACGTGCTGTTCCCTACGGTGGAGGGCAAGAGGCCCGTCGTCGTCGAGATCCAGGCACTGGTCGTCAAGACCGATGTGCTCCAGCCTCGCAGGGCCGTGAGCGGGATACCGGTCGCGAGGGTCCATCAGCTGCTCGGTGTCCTCGAGCGCCACATCACCCTGCCGCTGCACACCTTCGAGGTGTACGTGTCGGTGATGGGCGGGTTCAAGATTGCCGAGCCGGCCATCGACCTGCCGGTCGCTCTCGCCATCGCGTCTGCGTATACCGAAGTGCCTCTCAGACGGACCGCGGCGTGGGGAGAGGTGGGGCTCACGGGAGATGTGCGCCCGGTGTCACGATCAGCGTTGCGTCGCAGCGAGGCCGAGCGGTTGCAGGCTGACCCCACGGTTTCGCCCGATGACTGTCACAGCCTGACCGATGCGATGGTGAGGTCCGGGCTCATTTCTGGCAGTGGTTGAACATGCCGGCCCGCTTTCCGACTAGCCTGCATGCAGATGTCACCTTCCATTGATCTGCCGATCGAGCTTCTTCGACGGTTCGCACCTGGTACCCCGCTGCGAACCGCTGCTGAGATCGTGATGAGCCAGGGGACCGGCGCGCTGGTGTTGATCGGGTCTGGGCCTACGGTCGATGCCGTGAGCACGGGCGGGTTCATGCTCGCCGACGCTGCGTTCACGTCACAGCGTCTCGCCGAACTGGCAAAGATGGATGGAGGCATCGTCGTCGATGACACAGAGGGCAAGATCCTGTCTGCGAACGTCCACTTCATGCCCGATCCCGATATCCCGACAGATGAAACCGGGACCCGTTTCCGCACAGCGGAGCGATTGGCCCACCAGACCGGCTTTCCGGTTCTCGCAGTTTCAGAAGAGGGCCACCTCCTGGCCGTCGTGTTCTCCAAGACCGGCAGGTTCGCCCTCCAAACCGTGACCGATCTGCTCGGTGAGGCCAACCAACGGCTCCAGTCGATCGAACGGTTGAGGAATCAGTTCGACGAATCCGTGGCCCGGTTGTCGAGATACGAAGCTGATCACCTCGTCTCGATGCGTGAAGTCGTTGTCGTGATCCAGCGCGCTGCCGTCATCAGGAGGCTTGCGAAAGGGCTCGATACGATCTCGGCGGAGCTCGGCGAGGCTGCTTCGCTGATCTCGCTCCAGGCCGCGGATCTGATCGACGGTGTTACCGAGGTCGCGGAACTCGTCAACATCGACTATCAGCGTCGCAAGCCACGCAAGGGCCATTCGGTGTTCACGGCTATAGACAAACTCGACGATGACGACATCTTCGACCTCGAATCTCTTGCGAACGCCATCGGCCTCAAGCCGCTTGATGCCCAGGGAGAGCCACGAGGTGCCAGGGCGATTGCCGGAGTCCCGCGTATCCCTGAGAGCGTCGCTGATGCGATCCTGGCCAAGTTCGGTTCCTACGATCGACTGATGATGGCCAGCGCCGAAGATCTTGCAAAGGTCGATGGTGTGGGCCCGACCAGGGCACAGACCCTGCGCGCCTATCTCAACAACGTCAGCGATGCGGGCCTCACGGCCGACCCCGTGTCGTGAGCGTGCCTCAATTCCGTAACGTCGGTACAATCCTGTCCTCCCACCTGTTCTGAGGTTCTGTGGCTACGAAAAAGACCCCTGCGAAGAAGTCCCCTGCGAAGAAGACCGCGGCGAAGAAGCCTGCGGCGAAGAAGGCTGCCGTGAAGAAGGCCCCTGCGAAGAAGCCTGCGGCGAAGAAGGCTGCCGTGAAGAAGCCTGCGGCGAAGAAGACCCCTGCGAAGAAGAAACCACAGGTCGAGAAGTCGCCGTTCAGCGTTGGCGACAAGGTCGTCTATCCGCATCACGGTGCGGCCACCATCGTCAAGAGAGAGCGAATCGAGTTCGCGGGAGAGAAACAGGACTACTTCGTGCTCGAGATCGTGACAGATCAGCTCACGCTGCGTGTCCCGGTCGCGAGCGCGATCGATCGAGGCGTCCGCCCTGTTATCTCCAAGAACAAGGCACGGCAGGTGTTCGCCGTGTTCAAGGCTGAGCCTCAAGAAGCGGGAGCGAACTGGTCGCGCTGGTACAAACTCCTCACCGAGAAGATCAACTCGGGCGACATATTCCAGGTGGCAGAGGTTGTCCGTGACCTCACCTACGCACAGCAGATCAAGGGGATCTCGCCGGCTTTGAAGCGGATGCTGTCCAAGGCGCGCCTCATCATCGTTTCAGAACTGCAGTTCTCCCTCGATCTGTCAGAAGAGGACACGATCAAGAAGCTCGATCGAGCCCTTCCCAAGGTCGAAGAGCCCGCCGCAACGTGATGTCGGGCGCCGCCGTGAGCGAGGCGCCCTTTGCAGCGGTCATCGTCGCTGCAGGTTCCGGTACCCGCTTCGGACAGGCCAAACACGACCTCGATCTCGCAGGTACGCCCGTATGGCGCTGGTCGGTCGATACGTTCGAGCGGGCGGGGGCAGTTGAAGTCGTCGTCGTAGGAGACGTTCCGGGTGGCATCCCCGGTGGGTCGCGGCGCAGAGACTCGGTCCTTGCAGGTCTGACTTCCCTCACGTCCGCGGCCCCGATCGTGTTGATCCACGATGCCGCCAGGCCACTCGTGAGCAGTGCCACCATCGGCGCAGTGCGTGACGCTCTCAACGATGCCGATGTCGATGGAGCGATCCCGGCGCTGTCGGTCACCGATACGATCAAACGGATCGATGGCAGGCGCATCGTCGACACGGTGGACCGCACTCCGCTCGTGGCCGTCCAGACGCCACAGGCGTTCCGCAGGGATGTCCTCGTCGCCGCGCATAACTTCGAGCGTGACGACGACGCGACGGACGATGCATCGCTCATCGAGAGCGCTGGCGGTACTGTGGTCGTCGTGGACGGCGACAGGGACAATCTCA
>CAYUJA010000151.1:0-4658 GCA_964444875.1 uncultured Acidimicrobiaceae bacterium
GAGGCCGGCATGATCCCTGGAGGCTGCAAACACCCGGGAGTTGATCCCCAGGAGCGAGAACCGTGTCACCGCGAACCCGGTCTCCTCATGGACCTCGCGCACGAGGGTCTCGTCAGGGTGTTCACCCCACTCCACACCCCCGCCGGGCAATGTCCACCTACCTTCGCCGGGGTACCCCGGCGCGATCCTGGCCAGTAGCACCGTCCCGTCAGTGATCGAGACGGCGTACGCGGCCAAACGGGTGCGCCTGCCTGGTACCGAAGTGCCTGTCACGCGAGCGAGAGGGCCGCCAGCGGGTTGCTGGCCTCAAGCCCGAGACTGTGCGCAACGGTCGCGTTCGTCAGCGCGCCCGCTGCAACGTTGACGCCCCCTTCGAGTTCCGGGCGCCTGGCGATGGCGCTCGCCATGCCGCCAGAGAGCGCGTGCACATAGGGAAGTGTCGCGTTCGACAGGGCCCGTGACGATGTGTGGGGCACGGATCCAGGGATGTTTCCCACCGCGTAGTGGACGATGCCATCAACGACGTATGTCGGTTCGTGGTGGGTCGTTTCCCTGCTCGTCTCGAAACATCCACCCTGGTCGATGGAGATGTCGACCATCACGGCACCCTCACGCATGTTCGCCAGCATCGACCGGTCGACGACGATCGGTGCTCTGTCACCTGCGACGAGCACGGCGCCGACGACGAGGTCTGCTTTCGCCGTCCACTCGCCCACGGACCCTCTCGTCGAATAGTCGGTGACGACGCGTGAACCCCATCGTTCGTGTACACGTTCGAGGGCGTCGATGTTCACATCCAGGATCGTGACCCTGGCACCGAGGCCGATGGCGACGTCCGCAGCGTTCAGCCCTGCTGCCCCGGCGCCGATGACAACGACCTGGCCCTGGGGCACACCCGCGTGGCCTCCGAGCAGCGTCCCCATGCCTCCGTTGGGCGCCATCAGGTAGAACGCCCCGACCTGGGAGGCAAGCCTGCCTGCGATGTGGCTCATCGGTGCGAGAAGCGGCAGGCCTCCGTCGACCGCGACGGTCTCGTAGGCGATCGCCGTCGCGCCCGATGCCATGAGGCCTTCCGCGACCTTCGGGTAGGCGGCGAGGTGCAGGTAGGTGAACAGGATGTGGTCTGGCCGCAGCATCGCGATCTCTGACGCCTGGGGCTCTTTGACATGCACGATCAGTTCGGATGCGTCGAAGACATCCTGCGCGGTGTCGAGCATCGTGGCGCCGGCTGCGGTGAACGCCTCGTCCGGTGCGCCTGCCCCGCCACCCGCACCCGACTGTACGAACACGCTGTTGCCTCTGTGGACGAGGTCCGCGACCGCGCCGGGCAGCACCGCAACACGTCGTTCGTCCTTCTTGATCTCCTGTATCACGCCGATGTTCATCTATGGCCTCCATTCTGTTCCTCGGTCGCGTTGGAATCCCCAAAGGAGGCCTCAGCTAGCCGATCGAGTATCTCTTCGATGTTCGTCTCTTCACTGTCGTTGTCCAGAGCACTTGTCGTGATCCGTATGAACTCTCTTCCGTCGGCGGCGAGCCTGAACGGCTTGCCCCGAGCGACCCCGATGCCGTGGGCTGCGAGCATCGGAACCGCGGTCGCCTCCTCCATCACGGGAATCCACACGTTGAGACCGTGTTCGCCATCCACGGCAATTCCCCGCGCACCGAGTCCGTCGACCACGGCCCTGCGTCTCGATGCGTAGATACCCGATGCTGTTGCGACGGATGTTTCGATCTCAGCAGAGCTCAGCATCGTGAACAGGAGCTTCTGGAGGAGCCGGCTCGTCCAGGATGGTCCGAGCATGCGTCTGCGTTCAACACGGGTGATCGGTTCGGCGGCACCTCCAACAGCGGCGAGCCGGAAGTCCGGCCCGTGTGACTTCGAGAAGCTCCGTACATGGACCACCTGTCGCGGGATCACCGATCCGAAGCTGTTGAGGTCCGTACCGGAAACGTCGCCGGAGTGGTCATCCTCGAGGATCAGGATCTTGCGGCCGCCGAGCACCGACGCGAGTTCGTCCCGCCGTGCCCGTGTCATGGAGACGCCCGTCGGGTTGTGGGCTCGTGGTTGGATGACGAGCACGCTCATCCCTGTGTCGACGGCGCTTCGCACAGCGTCGGGGTCGAGGCCCTCCTCGTCGAGGGGGAGCGGGAGGGGTTCGGCGCCAGCGAGGTCGATCATGTCGAAGAGAGGGGGGAATCCGGGATCGGAGATGCCGACCTTGTCTCCGACCGTCACCATCGCCGCGATCAGCCTGTCGAGCGCATCCATCGCGCCATTGAGGATCGTGAGTTTCTCCGGCTCGAAGGGCCACCTGGCTCGTAGGAGCGCTTCGAGGTCGTGGACGACAGGCCGTTCCAGGTAGGAGGCGACCACGGGTGACTCATCGAGTTCGCCGAGCACTGCAAGCGGATTCGGCAACAGTTTCGCGTCGGGGACACCGCTGCACAGGTCGATCTTCACAGCGTCCCCGGTCGTTGGAACCCGCCAGTAGCGGATCGTCGGGCCGGTGTTGCGGGAGCGGACGAACGATCCGCGCCTACCTTCGGTATCGATGACGCGGTGCCGTCTGAGTATCTGCCAGGCGTCACCCACGGTGGTGGGGGAGACGGCGAGGGCCGTGGCGAGTTCGCGCACGGTCGGTAACCTGGAACCCGCGGTGAGCCGCTCGTTGGACACGAGCATGCCGATGCCGCGGGCGATGCCCTCAGCTGAAAGGTCGCTGACCGCTCCGGCGATGGTCGTCGTTGAATCCGTCATGTTTGTCTGTTACTAAAGATAGTTTGTGCAAGTCGATTGGAATCACTCTAGTGTGTACCTGAGATCGACGCGGTGTCGATGAGCGCGCTCGAGGTGTGAGCGCGAGCTGAAGGAGAATCCGATGAGCAGAATCGTGCGAGCAGCAGTCCTCCAAACCGAGTGGACGGGCGACAAGGAATCGATGATCGAACTGCACGAGCAGTACGCAAGGGAAGCGGCGGCCGATGGCGTACAGGTCATCTGTTTCCAGGAACTTTTCTACGGTCCCTATTTCTGCCAGGTGCAGGACATCGAGTACTACGGCTATGCCGAAGAGATCCCAGACGGGCCGACGACCAAGCGGTTCCAGGCCCTGGCCAGGGAACTCAACATGGTGATGGTGCTCCCGATGTACGAGCGCGAGATGGCGGGTTTCCTCTACAACACGGCGGCTGTGATCGATGCAGACGGCACCTATCTCGGCAAGTACCGCAAACATCACATCCCCCATGTCGGTGGCTTCTGGGAGAAGTTCTACTTCCGCCCAGGCAACCAGGGGTTCCCCGTGTTCGACACCGCCGTCGGCAAGGTCGGCGTGTACATCTGTTACGACAGGCACTTCCCCGAGGGATGGCGTGCGCTCGGACTCAACGGTGCCGAGATCGTGTTTAACCCATCCGCAACCAGCCGCGGGCTGTCGCGCTACCTCTGGCAGATCGAACAACCTGCTTCGGCCGTTGCGAACATGTACTACGTCGGAGCCATCAACAGGGTCGGAATCGAGGACCTCGGCGACAACGACTTCTACGGCACGTCGTATTTCGTCGACCCACGAGGCCAGTACGTAGGCGACGTCGCCTCAGACACCGCAGCAGAACTCGTCGCCCGTGATCTCGACCTCGACACGATCGAAGAAGTCCGCAACCAGTGGGCGTTCTACCGCGACCGCCGACCTGAAGCGTACGGACCACTGACCGAGGGATAACACCATGGGAATACACCAAGAACTCACCGAACGCACCAGGGCGGTCATGCCGTCGTGGCTTGCGCTGTACTACAAAGAGCCGATCGCGATCGACCACGGCGAGGGCCGAACCGTCTGGGACCTCGAGGGCAACGAGTACCTCGACTTCTTCGGAGGGATCCTGACCACCATGACGGCGTACTCGCTGCCTGAGGTGACCGCCGCGATCAACGAGCAGGCAGCCAAGGTGCTCCACACGTCAACGCTGTATCTCAACCAGCCGATGATCGAACTCGCTGAGATGGTTGCCGAGCTGTCGGGCATCCCAGACGCCAGGGTGTTCTTCACGCCATCGGGAACCGAAGCCAACGATGCGGCGATGCTGCTTGCGACGACGTATCGCAGATCCAACCAGGTCCTTGCGCTGCGCAACAGCTACCACGGGCGCAGTTTCACAGCGATCGCGCTCACCAGCCACCGTTCATGGTCGCCTACCGGCTACTCGGGATTGAACGTCCAGTACGTCCAGGGCCCGTACAAGGTGCGCAGCCCGTACAAGGACCTCGACGACGATGCCTTCATCGAGGCCGCGGTGACCGACCTGCGCCAGGTGATCGACATGATGACGTCGGGAGACGTCGCGGCCATGATCGCCGAACCGATCCAGGGTGTCGGCGGTTTCGCCACACCGCCGGACGGGTTCTTCAAGGCATTCAAAGAAGTGCTCGACGAATATGACATCCTCTTCGTCTCCGACGAGGTGCAGACAGGTTGGGGGCGCACGGGCGAGCACATGTGGGGCTACCAGGCCCACGACATCACCCCGGACATCCTGACGTTCGCCAAGGGTCTGGGCAACGGCCTGTCGATCGGTGGTGTGGTCGCATCGGCCGACATCATGAACTGCATCGGTGCCAACTCGATCTCGACGTTCGGCGGTACGCCTCTGGTGGC
>CAYUJA010000152.1:0-4626 GCA_964444875.1 uncultured Acidimicrobiaceae bacterium
TTCAAGGATGTCGCTGCCGTGTTGCGACACCGGATGGATGCTGCCGGGCGGAACGTCCCGCGGACGGTCGGGTTGCCTGATGACATCGAGACTCCCGGCCCCGACGTCATCATCCCTGTGGACATCGAAGGGTTCGCTGCGATCGCCCAGCGGGTGTTCACCACACCGCTCGAAGAACCGGACGTGGATCATCTCGACCTCGACCTTCCGTCGGTACAGGACGCCATGGTGGATCTCCAGGGCAGGATGGCTTCGGTCATCACCTCAGACTTCGACGACGTCGTGGCCCACTGCACACGCAACGTCGAGGTCGTCGCCTACTTCCTGGCCCTCCTCGAACTCGCGCGGTGGGGGATCGTCAAGGTCCATCAGGGCCAGATCGACGAAGCGATCGAGATCGAGTACGACGAACAGACCGCAGACGAGCGCTTCCGCACGATGATCGGCATGGAGAAAGAACAATGAACGAACTCACTGCAACGATCGAGGCGGTTCTCTTCGTCGCCGATGAACCCGTGTCCGCACGGGAACTCGCCCAGGTGCTCGACGAACCGCCCGGTGCGGTGACACAGGCCCTCGCAGAACTCTCGACGATACTCGAAGACGGCCACGGCATCATCCTCAAAGAGGTTGCAGGGGGTTGGCGCCTCTACACGCACGAATCGGTCATCGCCTCCGTCGAGCGGTACGCGTCGACGGACCGGGCCAAGCGCCTGTCCAACGCAGCCATGGAGACCCTGTCCGTCGTTGCGTACAAACAGCCTGTCTCGCGAGGCCAGGTTTCAGAGATCCGGGGAGTCGATTCCGAGCAGGCCATGAAGACGCTCGAACGGCGCAGCCTCGTCGTCGAGGTTGCACGGGCTCCCGGCCCAGGCCAGGCGGTCCTGTACGGGACGACATCGCTGTTCCTCGAGAAGATGGGGGTCGCGAGCATCGCCGAACTGCCTCCGCTTGCAGACCACGTGCCACCGAGCCAGATAATGGAAACACTCGAACTGCCGATGCGACCGGAGTCATCATCGAACGACTCAACAAGCTGATCGCCCGCACCGGTTACGCGTCTCGCCGAAAGGCTGATGTGCTGCTCGCCCAGGGGAGGGTCACGGTCGACGGGACCGTGGCGCGCGTAGGCGACCGTATCGAGCCTGCTGAATCGGTCGTCGCCATCGACGGTGTCGTCCTGCCACTCGACCCGACACTCGTGACGTGGCTGATCTACAAACCTGTGGGCGTTGTCTCGACCATGGATGATCCCCAGGGAAGGCCGACGGTCCGTGCGATCGTGCCCCACGAACCCGTCACGAACCCCGTCGGCAGGTTGGACCTGCACTCTGAGGGCCTGATGCTGATGACCAACGACGGCGACCTCGCGCTCAGGGTGACCCACCCGCGGTACGGCATCGGCAAGACCTACCACGTACTCGTGCCTGGTGATGTTTCGAACAACGATACGAAACGACTGGTTTCCGGCATCGAACTCGACGACGGACATGCCTCTGCCCGCTCGTGCCGGATCATCAGCAAGGCCACCGGGCGGGTCGTGATCGAACTCATCATGGCTGAAGGGCGCAAACGTGAGATACGGCGCATGTTCGATGCACTGGGTATCCCCATCGAACGCCTCGTGCGCACGGCCATCGGCAACCTGGTCGACAGAACTCTGACGCCTGGCTCCTACCGCGAACTCACCCTCGACGAGATCCGTTCGTTCTACACACTGGCGAGCAAGGCACAAAGCGATGTCTGACCTCAGCCTGTCTGGCCCCGGAGGGCCCTTCACCGCCACGATCACCGTGCCTGGCGACAAGTCGCTGTCCCACAGGGCGCTGATGTTCGCTGCCATGGCCGATGGTGACAGCATCGTGTCTGGCGTGGGGCCGGGCCAGGACATCGCATCCACCGTGGGCGCCCTTCGCGCGCTCGGGGTCGTGATCGAACAAGACAGGGTCCGTTCACGTGGTGTCGATGGATGGACGGCACCGCCGGGCCCGATCGACTGCGGCAATTCGGGTACGACCATGCGACATCTTGCAGGGATCCTGTCGACATCGCCGGTCCAAGCGACACTCGTCGGCGACCCGTCGCTGTCGCGCAGGCCGATGGCCAGGCTCGTCGAACCGCTCAGGGCTCTCGGCGGAGTCATCGAGATCTCTGCGCAGGGGACGTCGCCGATCCACACCGGCGGAGCGCGCGACGTCCACGGTGCATCGTTCGAGATACCCGTCGCCTCAGCACAGGTCCGTACGGCGTTCCAGTACGCTGCCCTTCACGCAGACTCTCCTTCCACGATCGATTCGCCCGGAGGCTTCCGGGATCACACAGAGCGCTGGCTCGCTGCGATCGGGAGGGGAACGTGGTCGAGTGACACCGCGTTCACCGTCACCCCCGGGCCGATACCGCCGGCGCGCTACGAGATACCCGGCGACCCGTCGTCGGCTGCCTACCTGTGGGCGGTGGCAGCGATCGAGCCCGGTGCTGTGATCACGACACCCGGCATCTCCCTCAACCCCGGTCGCCTCGGCTTCCTCCAGATACTCGATGACATGGGGGCGGGGATCGAGGCCTCCGTGACAGGATCCACGGGCGGCGACCCGGTCGGCACGGTTACCGTGCACGGCCGCCCGCTCCACGGCGTCACGATCGGCGGTGATCTCGTCGCATCAGCCCTCGACGAGTTGCCACTCGTCGCCGTCGTCGCTGCATTCGCCGAGGGCATCACATCTGTGTCTGACGCTGCAGAGCTTCGGGCGAAGGAGTCCGATCGCATCGATGCGGTCGTGGCGATGATGCGGGCACTCGATGGCGGTATCGAACCACGAGACGACGGGTTCGACGTCGTCGGCACAGGATTCTTGACCGGCGGCACCATCGAGACCGCCTCTGACCACCGCATCGCCATGGCGGGGGCCGTTGCAGCAACGAAAGCCGACGACGCGGTCATCATCACCGACGCCGAGGTCGCCTCGGTCTCGTGGCCGGGTTTCTACTCGACGCTGGAGTCGCTGTGGTCATAACGATCGATGGACCCAGCGGCGTGGGCAAGAGCACGGTCGCACGTGCGGTGGCCGCGCACCTGTCTCTGACCTATCTGGACACAGGTTCGACCTACCGCGCTGCAACCCTTGCGGTTCTCGACTCAGCGGTCGATGTCACCGACGAAGAGGCCGTCCTCGCCGTCGTCCGCGCCCACGGAATCGACTACGACGATGAAGGGATCATCCTCGACGGGGCCCATGTCGCACATGCAGTGAGATCCGAGAGGGTGACGTCGAACGTCTCGGCCGTGTCGGCCCACCCGAGGGTTCGCGAAGAGATCGTGGACATCCAACGCAGATGGGTAACACGCCACGGCGATGCTGCCGTCGTCGAAGGCAGGGACATCGGAACGGTGGTGTTCCCTGACACGCCCTTCAAGTTCTTCCTCACCGCAACCCCCGAAGTTCGCGCAGCCAGGCGGGCAGGGGACGACGAAGCAGCCGGAGCGACGATCGACGAGATCGCAGCCGCCCTGCGTGCGAGGGACACCGCAGACTCAACCCGTTCGGCATCCCCACTCAAACCGGCTGACGACGCCGTCATCATCGACACGAGCGACATCGACGTCGACGGTGTCGTCGCAGCCATCCTCGAAGCCGTGAGGACCCCTTAGACGCCAACCACGGTGAGCGCACCCGTGGCTGAGAACTCCCTGTCGTTCTCGATGGGCCCTTTCTCGCCCGGAGCCGAGCATGCGAACCCTCCTTCGACGAGGGCCTGGATCGACTGCATGAGCCGCCGCAGTTGAGGCGGGAGAGGGAAGTACTCGTCCTCCTCGGTCACCCGCATCAGGTGGACGCCGTCTCGGGGTGCGACGGCGTCGATGACGCTCTGCACGTTCTGGTCCGGTGCCGAAGCCCCCGCCGTCACACCAACGACGTCGGCACCTTCGAGCCATCGTTGATCCACGTCTGCCGGCCCCTCGACCCTGTGGGCCTCGACTCCTTCCTTCCTCGCAACACGGACCAGCGCCTGTGTGTTCGAGGAGTTCTCAGATCCGACGACGAGCACGAGGTCTGACTGCGCAGCGAGCTGCTGGATGGCGGTCTGGCGGTTGGTGGTGGCGTAACACAGGTCACCGCGACGCGCGGTCCACAGGTTCGGGAAACGCTCCCAGGCCTGGTCGAGGACTCCCTGCCACTCGTACATGCCGAGGGTCGTCTGTGCGAGCAGTGCGACCTTCTCGGGATCCCTGGCTTCGAACGCCCCCAGACCGTCTCTCGGGTCGACGAGCCTCGCGGCGTCGGGGGCTTCGGCGACCGCTCCGACGGCCTCATCGTGTCCCTGGTGACCGATGTAGATGATGTCGTAACCATCGTTCGCCATGCGCCGCACTTCGTGGTGCACTTTGGTGACGAGCGGGCAGACTGCGTCGACCATGACGGCCGAGCGCCTCGATGCCTCAGCCACGACCTGCGGTGCAGACCCGTGGGCCGACAACATGACGGGTTTGCCCTCCGGCACCTCGGTTATGTTGTCGACGAAGACCACGCCAGCGTTCTCGAACGCCCTGACGACAACCGCATTGTGCACGGTCTCGTGGTAGCAGTACACGGGCGGATCGAAGACCTGCACCATCCAGGTGAGGGC
>CAYUJA010000153.1:0-4569 GCA_964444875.1 uncultured Acidimicrobiaceae bacterium
GCCCTCGGCGACATGGATGTGGACACCCACGCCGTACTCATCGGCAAGCGATGCCGCACCCTCGAGAGACTCGTCGGTACAGGTGAACGCAGCGTGGACGCCGACGAGGCATTTCCCGCCCTCTTCGAGGAACCTCCGGTTCTCTTCGAGGCCGCGAACGGCACCCTCGGCGCCGTTGCGGTCGCTGACGCCGTATCCGGTGATGATCCGTACGCCGACCTCTTCACATGCATCGGCGATCACCGACAGCGAACCCTCGATGGCGTTCGGTGTCTCGTTGTGGTCGATGATGGCTGTCGTACCCGCTTCGAGTGCTTCGAGGGCGCCGAGTTTGGCAGACCACTCGAGCATCTCGAGGTCGAGCGCCGCGTCGAGCCGCCACCAGACCTGTTCGAGGATCTCCTGGAAGCTCGTCGCGACCTTCGGTGGGGCGGGCATGCCCCGAGCGAGTTCGGAGTAGAGGTGGTGGTGTGCACAGACGAGTCCTGGGGTCACAGCGGTCATTCAGCTACCTATCTCGAGGGGTTCGTGTACGTTCATCGGCAGGCGCGTTCTCCACTTCCCGTCAACGCCATGGTACGCGCCCGCTACTGCGCCTGCTGTCGGCACGAGGCCGATCTCACCGACGCCCTTGACCCCGAACGGGGCCCGCGGCTGGGGCACCTCGACGAGGATCACTTCAACGTCAGGCATGTCCTTGGGCCGGATGATGTTGAGTTGCCGCAGCGTCGACTTCGTCGGCATGCCTTCGTCGTCCGTCGGGAACTCCTCGGTGAGGGCGTACCCGAGACCCATGTGGATCGCACCTTCGACCTGGCCCTCTACGAGGACCGGATTGATCGCCCTGCCGACGTCGTGGGCAGCAACGACCTTCTCGATCTTTCCCGTGTCCGGGTCTGCGATGACGACCTGGCATGCGTATCCGAACGCAGAGTGGATGATCGGATTCTCGAGGCCGTCCTCGAGCGCGTTCGTCCAGTCAACGATGTACTCGCCGTGGTAGTCGATGCCCACCTCGCGGCCACCCGCAATGGCGTTGTTGCATGCGTCCTCCACGGAACCCGATGCCATCAGCGTCCCGCGTGAACCGGTGGTCTGGCCCGCAGAGAAGTCGCGTGTGGTGTCGACGATCACCCTGATACGGTCGGGATCGATGTCGAGCAACTCGGCAGCGACCTGGAAGGCGACGGTGTGCACACCCTGGCCCATCTCGGTCCAGGCGTGGCGCACCTCGACGGTGCCGTCCTCGTTGAACCGCACGACGGCCTTTGCGATCTCTTTGAAGCCGTTGCCGAGGCCGGAGTTCTTGATGCCTGCACCGATGCCGACCGCCTTGCCTGCTGCCACGGCGGCGTCGTAATGAGGGCGCACCGCGTCGAGACACTCTGTGATGCCGCGTACGCCGTCATCCATGATCTGGCCTGGCCCCCACACCGATCCGGGCACGGCCACGTTCTTCTTCCTGATCTCCCAGGCGGACAGGCCCGTCTGCTCGGCGAGCCTGTCGATGGACCCTTCCGTTGCGAACTGTGCCTGGTTGGCGCCGAAACCTCTGAAGGCGCCACACACCGGGTTGTTGGTCCGCACCGCGATCGCTTCAACATCGACGTTCTCGATGGCGTACGGGCCACAAGCATGCCCCGCCGCGCGTTCGAGCACCTTCATCCCGACGGATGCGTAGGGCCCAGAGTCACCGACCATGCGGGCCTTGAGCGCTGTGACCCTGCCGGTTTCATCGCATCCCATCCACATCTCGACACGAACAGGATGCCGCTTGGCATGCATGAGGAAGGACTGGGGCCGCGTGAGCGTGCACTTGACCGGTCTCCCTGTGAGAAACGCTGCGAGTGCGGTGTGGCCCTGGTTGGACATGTCCTCTTTCCCGCCGAACGCTCCCCCGTTCGAGACCAGTTCGACGGTGACCCTGTCGATGTCGATGTCGAGCATCGCGGCGATCTGGTCCCTGTCGTCCCAGACGCCCTGGCCACCCGAATAGACGTAGAGGGAACCGACGTCGCCCGGTACCGCGACCGTCGACTCCGGTTCGAGAAATGCATGTTCGACACGCTGGGTGACGAACACCTCGTGGGTGGTGTGCGCCGCGTCGCTGAATGCACCGTCGAAGTCGCCACGGGCGTAGGTGGACGTCGACAGGATGTTGCCGTCGAGGCCCCACACCGCGTCCTGGTCTGAGGCCAGGGCCGCGTCAGCGTCGGTGAACGGTTCGAGCACGTCGTAGGTGACGTCGACGAGGTCCGCCGCCGCCCTTGCTGCGAGCACATCTGTTGCGACGACGACGGCGAGGACGTCGCCGCGATACGAGGTTCGCCCGCCGATGGGGATCATGACAGGCCAGTCCTTGTAGATGATCCCGACCTTGAGGTCGCCTGGGATGTCGGCTGCCGTGTACACCGCAACGACACCGTCGGCCGCGGCAGCCGCCGTGGTGTCGATGGCAAGAACGTCGGCACGGGCGTGGTCGGTGAAGGTGAGGGCGGCGTGGAGCATCCCGTCGATCTGGATGTCATCGACGAAACCGCGGTCCCCCAGCGACAGTTCCCTGGCTTCGTACTTGATGCCGTCGCCGCCGATGGTCGCTGAACGGCCGCGCACGGGGATCGGCTCACCCGAGGCGAGCAGTTCGACCGCCTCGATGATCTTCGTGTATCCGGTGCAACGGCACAGGTGCGCGCCGAGGCGCCCCTGGATCGTCGCACGGTCGAGACCTGTGCCCTTCTGGTCGATCAGCGCCTTGGAACGCACGATGATGCCGGGAGTACAGAACCCACATTGGAGGGCACCTTTGGCGGCGAAGGCATCGGCGTACCGCTCACGCTCGTGCGGGTCGAAACCCTCGAGGGTGGTGATCTGTTTCCCTGTGGCCTTTTCGAGCGAGACCAGGCAACTCGCCATCGCCTTTCCGTCCACGAGCACGGTGCATGCGCCACATTGCCCCGATGGTGAACAGCCATCTTTTGGGGAGGTCACCCCGAGTCCGTCGCGTAACGCAGACAGCAGGTGAGGGTGCCGGTCACCGACCTCGACGGGATCCCCGTTCAGTTCAAACGCGATCGTCATGTTCTGCGCTCGTGTGGCTGGCTGATCAGTCCGAAGTGCTGGGACTGGTGGTAGCGGTCGAAGTCGAACAGCGTGTTCTTGTAGAAGTCGCAGTAGTCGAGGTCGATCGTCGCGATCGCGATCTCATCGCCTGTGGTGATGCACTGTGCCTTGATCTGGCCCGATGGGGCGATGATGACCGACTGGGCGAGCGAGTCCACGCCCTCCTCGATGCCGCCTTTGGCTACGCCAACGACGTACGTCCCGTTCTGGTAGGCGCCGGATTGCATCACAAGGTGATTGTGGAAACCGGCAAGCGCGTTCTGTTGCGGGTCAGGGCTGTAGTGCAGCGGAGTGTTGTATCCGATCAGGATCAGTTCCACACCTTTGAGACCCATGACCCGGTAGGTCTCTGACCATCTGCGGTCGTTGCAGATCGCCATTCCGACCTTGCCCTCGAACGCATCCCAGACGTTGTAACCCTCGGGACCCGGTTCGAAGTAGTAGCGCTCGAGATGCTGGAAGGGCCGGTCCGGTTCGTCGCTCTCGTGTCCGGGAACGTGGATCTTGCGATACTTGCCGACGACCGAGCCGTCACGCTCTACGAGCATCTGGGTGTTGTAGTGGTGTTTGACACCGTCGCCGTCGATGAAGAGTTCTGCGTATCCGATGGAGAATCCCACGCCGTGGTCACGAGCGCGGTCGAACAGCCGCTGGGTCGCCGGCCCCGGCATCTCAGCCTCGAACCATTCGTCGATCTCTGCCTCGTCTGTCAGGAACCAGCGGGGAAAGAACGTCGTGAGCGTCAGTTCGGGGAACACGACGAGGTCGCACCCGCGCTGTGCCCCCTCGTCGAGCAGCACTATCAAACGGTCAACGACCTGATCCCTGGTCTCGATACGGGCGATCGGCCCCATCTGCGCTGCGCCAACGGTGATCTTCCTCGTCAAGGGCACTCTCCTCAGTCATGGTCATGGCACGCTGGCCGCGTCCATACGGCGTTCGTTTCTTCTGGGGATTGTTATCTCTTGCTTGACATTTTGTCAAATCCATTTTGACAATTTGTCAAATACCTCGGTAGTGTCGGCATCGCGACAACAGAGAGGTACTTCCATGGCTGACATCGTGCGCTCTGCCCTCGTCCAGGCTGCCTGGACGGGTGACTACGAATCGATGCTCGAAACCAATATCGCCTATGCGAAACAAGCAGCGAACGACGGGGCGAAGGTGCTCTGTTTCCAGGAGATCTTCACAGGGCCGTACTTCTGCAACGTACAGGATCCCTCCTTCTACGACCTGGCGGAACCGATACCGGATGGGCCGACGGTCACAGCCATGATGAAGGTTGCACGAGAGACCTCGATGGTCATGGTGATCCCCATCTACGAACGGGTGGACGAAGGCACGTTCTACAACACGGCGGCGGTGATCGACGCCGATGGCACGCTCCTTGGCATCTACCGCAAGACCCACATCCCCCAGGTCGAAGGCTTCTGGGAGAAGTTCTACTTC
>CAYUJA010000154.1:0-4540 GCA_964444875.1 uncultured Acidimicrobiaceae bacterium
GGGGTGCCCGTGCGCACGAAGGTTGGTCACTCCTACATCAAACAGGTCATGGCCGATACCGGAGCCATCTTCGGAGGCGAGCACTCCGGTCACTACTACTTCAAGGACAACTACCGGGCCGACTCGGGGATCATGGCGATGCTGGTCCTGTTGCGCGTCCTGTCTGAGGAGCACGTTGCGCTCTCGGAACTGCGTCGTCGGTACGAACCGTACGCCCAATCCGGCGAGATCAACTTCGTCGTTGGGGATATCGCTGCTGCCGACGCCGCCGTGGAACGCGTTTTCGAGGAACACTCGATCGACCGACTCGACGGCCTCACGGTCGATCTTGGAGACCGCTGGTTCAACATGCGACCATCGAACACGGAACCGGTGCTCCGTCTCAACGTCGAGGCACCAACAGCGACCGACGTCGACGAGCTGGTCGACCAGGTCGGTACGATCATCAAGGAGCAGTCATGACCGAACCGCTGGTGTCTCCCGACCTCCTCGCCATCATGCAGTGCCCGGCCTGTGCGGGTGAGCTGTCTGAACGTGTCGACCCGCCCGCCCTGGTGTGTGCGGGTTGTGGCCGTGCGTACCCGGTTCGCGAGGGGATACCCGTCATGCTCATCGAGGAAGCGGAAGAAGCCGAGGAAGTTGACAGTTGACAGCCGACAGTTCATAGAGGGGGTCCGACGAGGTGCTGACTGTGAACTCCTCCCCGTGAACTGAACCAGAAAGGAACTCCATGCGTGCCGTTGTCTATCACGGGCCCCGCGACCTGAGGGTTTCCGAGGTTCCCGATCCGACGATCGAGTCACCAGACGACGTGATCGTCGCGACGACTGCGACGTCGATGTGCGGCTCGGACCTCTATCTGTACCAGGGCGAGATGCCAGATCTGGCGGTTCCCGGCACGACGATCCTCGGGCATGAGATCGTCGGTGATGTCGTCGCCGTTGGATCAGGGGTAGTCAGTTTCAGCGAGGGGGATCGGGTCACGTTCCCGTTCTCGGTCAGTTGCGGCACGTGTCACATGTGTTCCCTCGGGATGACCGGCCACTGCGAGACGTCGGGGAAGGCGATCTATGGCTTCCGGGGGCTGGCGGGAAGCCACGCGGAGTTCGTCCGAGTTCCGTTGGCCGAAGGTCACCTTCGGCACGTCCCCGATACCGTCGACGACGCGGCGGCCGTGTTGCTCTCGTGCAACCTGCCTGCCGCCCTGATCGTGGTCGATGCAGCGGACGTGCAACGCGACGATGTCGTGGTCGTTGTGGGCGCAGGGCCGACCGGTCTTCTCGCTCTCCAACTCCTGACGGACCGCCTCGAACGACCACCGTTCGTCCTCGACCGGGTTCCACATCGCCTGGACAGGGCAGCTTTGCTCGGCGGCATCCCGATCGATGTCGACACGGAGCAGCCGGTCGACGTCATCGCTGAGGTCACGGGTGGGGTGGGCGCCGATGTCGTGGTCGAGTTCGCCGGTCGAGGTGACGCCTTCGATATCGCTACGACCATCCTTCGCCCTGGCGGGGTGTTCGCCGGCGGTGGCGTGTACCGCGTCGAGACGGCCCATCCAACGTCGCTGGCTCTCCTGTTCGCGAACGATCTCCAGATCAGGCTCAACGGCCTCGCGAACGTCCTGCCGGAGATCGAAAGGGCAGTACGGGCCGTGACGGAAGGGAGCGTCGACGCCAACGAGGTGTTCTCGCATCACATCGGCCTCGAGGAGATCCCGGCAGCAGCTGAGGCGTTCAGCCGGCGTGATGACGGCTTCCACAAGATGCTCGTCACGCTCGGCGAGTGACCCTCACGAGAACGTGCCTGGGGAACGCCCGGGGCCGGGTGGTCCTGCGAACGCCTGAGCGATCCGCATCCACTGTTCGGCGACGGGGCCGATGACCTCGAGGCTCGTGTCGGCGAGGTGCCGCCGTTGTGTCACGACCAGGCAGAACTCCTCCGCGTCACCGCGAACGACGTTCCCGGATGCGTCATCGTTCCACCCCCAGCGATCGCTCGAGGGACCGCTCAGATCGACGTGGATGGGTTCATCCGGCAGTTCGAGTCCGTTGACGGTGAAGCTCCATGGCATCGTTCTGACACCGAGCAGAGCGATGTGTCGGAGACGATCCGTCGGTTCGCGGTGTGCGGCGAGTGCGTCGACGACGTCCTGTCCGTGTGCCCATGTCTCCATCAGACGAGCCGTGGCGAAGCTGCGCGCGGACATGTCCGGCCCGTACCAGGGGAGTCGTATCCGCGGATCGAGCGGGGCGAGGGCCGTGAGCAGGTCCGCTCGCGCCGATCGCCACATCGAGATGAGCTGGGGGGGTGAGCAGGATCGTGCTTCGGAAAGATGGCCCGCCATGTACGCCTCGATGTCGCCAACTGCGCTGGCGAGATCTGCAGCGAAGGCGGCCGGTTCGACGATCGCCATCGTCGCTCGCTGATCGAAGAAAGCGAGATGACCGATCTGGTCGGTGACGTTCCACCCCTCCGCAGGTGTGGGTGTGCTCCAGTCTTCGTCGTCGAGGTCCGTAACGATCGCATCGAGTGCTTCGTGTTCGGCTGCCAGATCCGAGACGATCTCGTTCACGTGTTCGCTGCCCGCCACTCGTTGATGAGTTCCTCGGCAACGATGAGCCTTCGTACCTCGGTCGTCCCTGCTCCGATCTCATAGAGCTTGGCCGAGCGGTAGATCCGGTTGATCTCGGTCTCCCACATGAGGCCGGTGCCGCCGTGGATCTGAACCGCATCGTCAACGATCGCGGTGAGCTGTCGACCTCCAAAGAGTGCGACTGCTGCAGCGAGCTTGTGGATGTTCCCTCGCCCTCCTTCGCCCGTCTCGAGATCGCGGGCGGCCATGAGTGCCTTGTAGGTGAACGTCCTCATCGCCTCGATGGATGTGTACATGTCGGCGAGCTTGGACTGGATCATCTGGAAGGCAGCGATCGGCCGTCCGAACTGCTTTCGATTGTTCGCATGTTCGAGACAGAGTTCGAGGGCACGTTCTGCAATGCCGACGGCGCCGGCGCTGAGGTAGATGCGCTCGATATCGAGCCCGCTCATCGTCACGGCGACCCCCCGGTTCTCCTCACCGAGGAGGTTCTCGGCGGGCACGACACAATCGTCGAACACGAGCTCCCCGGTCTGGCTCCCGCGAAAGCCCATCTTGGTGAGCTTCTGTGCAACGGCGAAGCCTGGGAACGACGACTCCACGATGAACGCCGAGATGCCGTGCGGGCCGGCGGACACGTCGGTCTTGGCGTAGACGAGCAACACATCGGCGATGGGGCCGTTGGTGATGAACATCTTGGATCCGTTGAGGACGTACGTGTCACCATCACGAACAGCAGTGGTTGCCATCGAGCCGAGCGCATCGGACCCCGCACCGGGTTCGGTGAGTCCGAGTGCTCCGACAGACGTTCCAGCGCAGAGCCCGGGGAGGTACTTCCTGGCCTGCTCGTCGTTGCCGTTGCGGTAGATGTTGTTCGCACACAGGTTGTCGTGCGCACCGACGCTGAGTGCCACAGCCTGGTTCCACCGGGAGTACGCCTGGCCCACCAGGGCGGCCTGAAACAGGTCGAGGCCCTGGCCCCCGTACTCGGGCGGGATCGTCAAGCCGAGTTGACCGTGGGAGCCGAGCATGGCGAAGAGGTCCTCGGGCCACCACTCCTCGTCGTCCATGCGCCTGGCCAGTGGGGCGAGTTGCTCACGGGCGAAGCGGTCGGCCTCGTCGAGTATCAGGTGGTCCTCTGCGTTGAGATCGAAGTTCCGTGGGTCCAAGGCGTGTCTCCTTTCGCTTCAGTGAATGATACTCACTTGAAACAATCCATGTACGAAACCAATATTTTCCGGTATCGTGGCTATTCAGATGGTCAACAGTGAATCACATTCACCTCCCAGGGTTCGCCAGACGAGCGAGCGGTCTACCGAGATTCTCGAGGCCGCCCGCGACCTGTTCGCGCGCAGCGGCTACGAGAGTACGTCGGTGAGCGACATTGCAGGTGCGGCTGGTGTTGCAGACGGAGCCATCTATCGGTACTTCCCTTCCAAGCGCGCAGTGCTCTACGAGGTGATCCGTGAGTTCTACGAGCCGGTCATCGTCATGGCCGGAGAGAACGTCGCAGGGATCGGCGACGTCCGCCAGCAGCTTCGGTACCTCATATGGCTTCAGGTGAGAGCCTTCACCGAGCAGCCAGAACTCTGCAGGCTCATCATTGCAGAGGCCAGGCCGATGGAGGACTACTACGAGTCGGAGATCGCGGATCTCAACCGGCGGTACACATCCTTGATCGTCGATGTCGTTGCAGCGGGACAACACCGGGGGACCTTCCGCGCCGATGTCGAGCCGACGATGGTCCGTGACCTGGTCTATGGAGGCATCGAGCACATCGCATGGGGGGCAGTGACCGGACGCAGCAAGATCGATCCTGATGTCATCGCAGACGATCTCACGCGACTGATCTGTAGCGGCCTCGAGACCCCCTCCTCTGGAGAGGTCGAGCCGGCTCTCGCTGAGCGGGTCACTGGGCGGGAGTCCGCTAGACGGAAATCCGGA
>CAYUJA010000155.1:0-4528 GCA_964444875.1 uncultured Acidimicrobiaceae bacterium
GCAGCGACCTACTTCCCCCAGGTGATCATCGGCGTCATCACGATGCTCCTCTGGCGCCGAAAACGAGCACCAGAAACCGCAGCGCAGCAATAGACACCTGAGGGCATCCCCCTGCCGTGAGGGATAACAGAGGAGCCCTGCGACGATGTAGGGGGATAGCGCGAAGCCAGAAGACGGAAAACAGAAGACGGAGAACGGAAAACGCCTCTCCTACTCCCTCTGATCTATCGTGCGTGGGTCGGTCGGCGGGAGATGCTCCCGCCCCTGTTTGACTCCGACGACCGTCAGCCCGGACGCGGCGATCCCGATGCCAGAAACGATCGCCAGTCCGCTGAGTAGCCCGGCGTCGACGAACCCGCCACCCATGGCGGGCCCGAACGCTCTTCCGAACGCCATCAGCCCCTGACCGTCCCCCGCCCGCTCGCTCGGTTCGAGGGATCGATCGACGAGCATCTGGAGTACCCCTGGCACCGCCATCCAGAACCCGAAGCCCCACCAGAACATCCCGACGAAGAAAAGCGGTGTCGAGCCCACGACGGTGAGGACCGCGGCAAGACCGACGCTGACCATGAACCACCCTGGAACCTTGTGTTTCACCGAGAGCCGTGCTCCGAGCAGGCCTCCTGCAGCGTTCAGGGAGAACGCTATCGACGTGGCGAAGGGAGCAAGGCCGTGGATGTCCCTGGCAATGACAGCCTGGTTGATGAACAGAGCAGATCCGAAGAAGGTCAATGCACCGAGTGCGCCGAGAAGGAGACGGTTCGATCGTGATCCGCTGATGACGCCGCGTGCCCGTTTCTTGCCATGGACCGGCGCGAACAGGATCGCCGCAGGTACCGCTACCGCGGCGAGGAGGGCGTAGACGTACTGGTCGCCCTGTGCAGCCAGCACGGCCATGATCGGTGCAGCGACCAGGGCCACCACAGGGCCTGTGGATGCCACGGCCGCCATCGACTGTTTCCTGCTCATCGCGTTCGTCCATGTCAGCCAGGTCATGGCGCCGGCAGCGAAGCCGGCGACGAGCCTGAGACCGACGAGGGCCGGGTACCAACCTGGGAAGATGCTCGCCACGTTGAGCACGACGAGGACCATGGCCGAGTAGCGAAGCACCCGACCTGAGGGCCTGAACATGCGGGGAAGGATGAAGTTCGCGGCAGCGAATGCCCCGACCTGAGCGATAGATATCGCGCCGACCGCGCCCTCAGACACGCCGTAGCGCAGGGCGATCGAGGGGATGAGGAACGGGGTCGCGGAGAACATGACGGTGACCGCGGCGGTCGCGACGATCAATGCGACGGGCGCTCCCGACCGCCCCCCGTACGCTATTCGTGTTGGAGTCTGCATCTACCAGCCTGATATCTAGGACTTTGGCGTCCAATTCCGCCATATATGGCCGATATGGACGCCAGAGTCCTAAAGGTTACGGGGACCAGGCGACCCAGGTGCCGGGGGAGATGGGTGTGGGGGACGTGGCGTCGATCTGCTGGACCATGATCTGGGGTTCACCTTCGACAAGTGCCGGGTACGCAAAGGCGCTTCCGTCGGGGGACCACAGTGAGACCGACTGCGCGTACTGGTCGAAGAACGGCGCAACCGTCCCGAACCATGAGGGCTCGGGAACGAAGGGTTCGAAGTCTGTGCCGGCGCCGTCCTGCCACACGTGCCACACGAGCGCAGGGGTCGGATCCTCGACGAATGTGACATACAGCAACTGCTCCCCCGCGGCGTCCCACTGGAACATCGGACTCGGATCCGCAGTCACCGAGGTGATCGAACCATCGTCGAGGTCGATGACGGTGAGAACGCCCGAACTGATCGTCGGAAGTGCCTGGGCAGATGCTTGAATTCCGCCGGTTTGGATGTCCCCACCGGTGACGATCGCGAGCCTGTGGCCCGATCCGACGAAACGTGCCGCTCCCCGCACCTTTGCGATATCGGTGAATGTCTGTCCGTCCCAGCGAGCGAGGAAGCTGTCACTGTCGCGGTTCGTCAGCGTGATCAGGCCACCGTCCAACCAGACCGGTGCCTGGAAGCCGCTGGCATCGGTATCGATCGTCTCGGTCGATGTGCTCGTGACATCGAGGCGCGCATCACCGACGTGTGACGCCAACCTGCCGTCGTCCGGGTTCCACGAGGCGTAGAACGGCGCCTCGTCTGCGATCGTCTCGACCGACTCGTCCTCTGAGATCCGCTCGATGATCAGACCCGGGCCGTTCGCATTGTTCCTCAGCGAGATCACCGTCGGTTCGTCGGCCCCGGGATCGGCGAGGTAGTAGAACGGGGGAGTCTCGAGGGCGACGCTCCACACCGTGTCTCCGCCGAGTCGAGTCGCCTCGAGGCGATTGTTTCCAGGTGCGGCCTGCGCGTAGACGATGGTGCCCGCAGAGCCCCAGATCGGCTGGCTGTAGGTCGCCCCGCTTGGAGGTTCGACGCTCTCGATGACGGTTCCCGAGGCGTCGACGATCGAGATCGTCCCCTGACCTCCGCCGATCGCAAGCAACGAGGGCACGTCTGCCACTGTCCTGGTGGTGGGCGGGTTGGACGGTGCGGCTGAGTCGTTGCCGCTTGTGCACGCCGTTGCGACAAGCACCAGAGATGCGGCGAGCGCACCGATACGGAATCGTTTCATATGGTGCATACGCACGGGGATGCGTTCCTGTTCCCGAAACAGCGTGTTGCCGGCGAACGAAGGGAAGGCGCTACGCCTTCTTCCTGGAGTCCTTGCGGTCCTGCTTCGCCTGCCTCTTCGCCTCTTTCTCCGCTTCCTTCTCCGCTTCCTTCGCCCCCCTGGCGTCGCTGATCGCCGCCTCGTGTTCCTCGTAGGAGAACGTGTAGTCGACGTCATGGTGTGGGACGAAGTTCGAGACGAGAGCGGTGATGAGAGCTGCGACCGGGAGCGAGATGAACGCCCCCATGGGGCCTGCGATCGCTCCACCGAACAAGGCACCACCGAATGCCACAGCGCCGTTCAGGCTCATCGTCTTGGAGGAGATCCTCGGACTCAGCCAGTAGTTCTCGATCTGCTGGTAGACCAGCACGTACCCGAGAACGATCAGGCTCGGGATCCACCCCTGGATCGCTAGCGTGAGGACGATGGGGATCGCCCCACCGATGTAGGTACCGATCGCGGGGATGAACACCGAGACGAACCCACCGAAGACGGCGAGGGGCAACGCCAGAGCGACGGGCATACCGACGAGGACCATGGTGAAGAAGAACCCGGCACCGTTGATGACCATGAGCACCATGCGGGAGTAGAAGTAACCGCCCGTCTGGATGATCGCCTGGTCCCATGCCCAGCCGATCTCCTTCTGGCGTTGCGTCGGGAGAAGGCCAAGCACGGTGCGCTGGAATCTCGGTGCATCCGCCGTGAAGTAGAACGTGAACATGGCCATCGTGGCCATGTTGAAGACGAACCCGAGGCTTGACGTTGCGAAGGACAAGACGTTACCGATCGACCCCTTCGCCCAGGAAATGAGTTCATCCTCGAGGGTCGTTGCCACATTGTCGTCGAACCCTGCACCGCTTCCGATGGTGAAGCCGAACGTGTCCTCGGCCCACTTGATGACGCCGTTCAACCAGTCGGTGCCGGATTCGCCAATGGTGGAGGCGAGTGTTGCGACTGCCGGGATGAGGATGACGATGAGTCCCACCATGCCAATTGCCCCGGCAAGGTAGATGACCCCGACTGCCGCGCCACGCCGCCAGCTGTAGCGGGCGGTCAACCACAGCACCGCTGGCTGGAGTGCCAGGCTGAAGAAGAACGACATCCCGACGAGCACCACAAGGCTGCTCGCCTCGCGGACGGCCCACAGTCCGACCATCGTCAGGAGTATCACGCCGACGACCTTCCACAAGGTGTGGGTCTCGAACGAGATCCTGACCCGTCGGATATCGGGCGTGTCGTCTTGTTCGCGAACGGTGTCTGTCATGTGAATCTCCCTAATGCATGAAACAGCATAGCGATGGGTGTGTGGAGGAACGCGGATTGCTGCGCTCCCACGCTCGAGCCCTTGGGTAACCTCGCCCTTCCCACCGAGGAGGAAGCGTGGAATTGTCCAACGATATGAGGGAAGCACTCGATCAGAAGGTGTACGCCCACCTGGCAACGTTGATGCCTGACGGATCGCCGCAGGTATCGGTGGTCTGGGTAGGGCGCGACGGCGACAAGGTTCTGTTCTCAACAGCTACTGGCCGTGTGAAGCCTCGCAACATCGAGAAGGATCCACGAGTCGCCCTCTCGTTCACCCCACCGGACATGCCATTCAAGAACTACACCCTGCGGGGCCGTGTGACGAAGACAGCCACCGATGGCACATGGCTCATCGACCAACTCGCGAACAAGTACCTGGGGCACGAGAGCTACCAGTTCGGCGCACCGGGTGAGGTTCGCGTCAACTACGAGATCGAGATCGATTCCGCCAGCGTCTGGGGGTGAGGCTGACTGCTTCGTTTTCGGATTCCGCAGAGCTCTTGTCAGAAAGCGAGTCTTCGAGCGGTCAGGTAGCGCAGCGGTCCGTTTGTCTGT
>CAYUJA010000156.1:0-4523 GCA_964444875.1 uncultured Acidimicrobiaceae bacterium
AATATTCGGCGCATGAGCGTCTATCCCTCCTGCCCCCCTAGGGCATAGTTCCTGCGAACCGTACGCGCAATGTGCCCGGTGTCAAGGGGCAATTCCTGAATCCCGCGAGCGGGCAGACCGGACTGGAGAGTGTGCAGGGGTCGAATCCGGCTCGTCTGGAGTCACGCCATGGCTTCTTGTCGTGAATGTGGTCCCCATGGATCGGTGTGTCACGCTGAAGAGCCCCCTCTGGGCCTCGTTCCTCGGCCCATCTCCCCCGGCAAGCCGGGGGAGAATGAAAACGGAGAAGGTCTCCCTACTCTTCCCCCATGAAGATCGGATACCAGGGCGAGGCCCACAGCTACAGCTACAGGGCGGCAACGGAGCTGTTCCCGTCAGACGAGTACATCGGCCACAACGGGTTCGCCGTCGCGTTCGACGCCCTCGAGAACGGTGACATCGACCGGTTGGTCGTGCCGGTCGAGAACTCGACGACGGGGTCGGTGCTCCCAGTACTCGATCGCCTTCCCGGAAACGGGGACCACGCACGGTTCTCGATCGTCGCCGAGCATCTTGTGGAGGTGAGACACACGCTCCATGGGCTTCCCGGCGCGAGACTGGAAGACATCACCGAGGTGCGTTCGCATCCCCAGGCGTTGGCCCAGGCCGAACATGCTCTCCTTGCCCTCGGTGTCGATGCCGTTCCCGCTCTGGACACGGCCGGTGCGGTCCGACAGGTTGCCGAACTCGGCGACCCGCGCATCGCGGCCCTCGCACCACCACGTGCGGGCACCGCATACGGCCTCGACGTGCTGCTCGAGAACGTGCTCGACAAGGACCACAACACGACGAGGTTCGTGGTTCTTCATCTCGGAGAGCCTGAGGTCAACGAAGACGATGACAAGACGACCATCGTCGTCACCTTCTCCCACACCCCGGGGTCCCTGGCCCTTGTCCTTGCCGAACTCGGACTGCGAGGAGCGAACCTGACACGCATCGAATCGAGACCCGCTGGTGTTGCATGGAACTACCGGACGTTCATCGACCTGGTGCATGAAGCAGGCCCAGCCGGACTCGAGCGGGTGCTCGATCCGCCGCCGGCGCACGCCGCAGCCCTCCTGAACCTCGGCTCGTACAAAGCGGTCGTTCGCTGAGGTTCCCCGGTTGTCTCATGTCGCGGTGCTACGGTTCCGCTCAGGGAGATAGCTGTGGCAACGAGTACACAACGGTTCGGAACGTCCAAGCGTGAGGGGCACGACGCCTCGGATTTCTATGCGCGCCGGATGCTCGAAACCCGTGCCACGGTCGATCTCGGGGAGGTGTCGGATCCGCCCGCAAGCGTCCTCGATCAGCTCTTCTGCCAGTCGGCTGAAGACATGCATCAGATCCCCGACAACTGCGTAGCGCTGATGGTGACGTCGCCTCCCTACAACGTTGGCAAGGAGTACGACGACGACCTCGCCATCGACGAGTACCTCGGCCTGCTTCGTCGGGTGTTTGACGAGACGTACCGTGTGTTGGAGCCGGGAGGGCGTGTCGCCGTCAACGTGGCCAATCTCGGCCGTAAGCCCTACATGCCACTCAACCAGTATGTCGCTGCACTCCTCACAGAGATCGGCTTCGACCTGCGCGGCGAGATCATCTGGCAGAAAGCGAAGTCCGCAGGGGGGTCGTGTGCGTGGGGATCCTGGCGGTCTGCGAAGAACCCGACGCTTCGTGACATCCACGAATACATCATCGTGGCATCAAAAGGCTCGTATGGCAGGATGAGAAAAGGTGAAGACACGATCACGAAAGAGGAGTTTCTCGAAGCAACAGTGTCGATCTGGGACATCCTCCCCGAGTCGGCCCGCCGTGTCGGGCATCCCGCACCGTTCCCCGTGGAGCTCCCCAGACGCCTCATCGAGCTCTACACGTTTGCAGGCGACCTGGTGCTCGATCCGTTCATCGGCTCCGGCACGTCCGCTGTTGCGGCTGTGGAGTCGAACCGCCACTACGTCGGTTTCGACCTGTCGCCTGACTACCTCGAGATCGCAGAGCGTAGGATCCAGGAGGGGCGGATCGGGATTCGCCCCGTCACAGTGTGACGATGCCCCCCATCGAGCGGGCGCTGCTTCGCACCGTCCCATGGCTCATCGGCGGGCTGGTCGTCTCGCTGCCGCTGCTTCTCGTCGACGTCGGGGACGAACCGCTTGCCTGGTTCATCATCCAGCTTGCCGTCCTCGTCGCTATCGGCCACGGAATGACATTGACCCTGATGTCACTCGGAGACGAACCGTGGTTCACAGGTACATCGTGGGGACCGGTCCTCCGTTCGATCGCCAGCGGGGTCGGCCTTGTCGTCCTCGTCACCGGGACGGTGGGCCTCATCACCCTCGCGTCGTCCGCCGCTCTTCGATTCGACCCGTCGCTGCAGTTCCTTCAGCTACTGTCGGCGCTTGACATCGCCTGGGCGGGTGCGGCGCTCACGATCGGTGTATACCGGGCGTTCTCGAGAGCCTGGGCTGTTGCTGCAGGGGCGATCCTCGGCATCGTGTGCGTTTGGTCCATCTGGATCTACCTGATGATCATCGGGTTCGGACCAGGGGGTTCGTGGATCGTGTCTGGCGAAGCCCTCATGCGGTACGTGATCCCGTTCGACATCGCAGCTGCCCTGATGGCGACGGTGTTCTTCCTCGTTGGTGTCCGTGCCCAGGCTCACGCCACGGAGCAGCCGAGTCCCCAGTCGTAGGGCATGAACTTGACGGAGGGCTGGTTCTCCCAGATATACGTGGCGTCCTCTGGCGGGAACCAGTACGCAACGGTGTCGCGGAGTCTGTCGGTGGAAGCGGGGGCCAGGTTCGGCATCGAGTGTGGTGACGTGAAATCCCGCCCGTACCACTTGAACACGGAGGACAGCCACACCGTGTTGTCTGCGGGTGACACCGAGCCACCGCCGTGAGAGATGAAGAACCGCAGTTGGTCGTCGAGTTGGTGGTTGAGCCTCGGCCCGGTGAACGGTTCAGCTCGAAGCGTTGGGCACGATGCCGAACCACACACGAGCGAACCGTGGATGCGTGGATCGCCGAAACGGCGGATCTTCCCATGTTCGATGTCATCGAGAGAGAGGCGGCGCCCGGTGATCGTGGCCCACGGCTGAGAAAAGGCGCCGGGCACGCGAAGCACTGAGCCCATGTCCTCATCGAAGGCAACACCCGCGGTCCACAGTGCTCCGGCGTTGTATAGGTTCATCCAGTAGGCGAGCGCTTCGGCAGGGTCGAGGTCATCTGGGTCGACCTTCTCCATCGAGTCCCGGTACGCCTCGAGTGCCCGAGCGCTGTCAACCAGCGACGAGGCACCTCGTGTGAGGCAGGCTTCGAGTATCGCGGTCAGATCGCTGTGGTCGATCGCTCCGACGTGCGCTGTCCGTGGTGCCGGAGCTTGCAGCCGTCGCACTCTCAACCTTCTCCATGTGTGGCCGCTGTGGTCGAGTGCATCGACGCTATCTGGCCGCGGTGCAGGATGTTGCAGCCGTCGTGCCCTGATCATGCTCCAGGCTGCTGCAGCGGGGTTCGGTCCGGAACTCATGGTCACCACAACGATGTGACCGGCCGATGTGTTCCCGATCAGGAGGGATCAGATGCTGGAACGAGCTGTTCCGCGTCCGGGTCTGCGTCCTCTTTGGGGGTCTTGATGAACCAGAGGATGAGTGCACCGATGGCTCCGGCGACACCTGAGCCGATGAAGATCCCGAGTTTTGCCTCGTTGGTGAACAGTTCGAGTCTGAAGGCGAGTTCGGAGACGAACAGGGACACCGTGAATCCGATCCCGGCAAGGAAACCGAGGCCGACGATCGTCCCCATCGTCGTACGGCTGGGAAGAACACCGAGCTTCAACTTCAGGCCGATCCAGGTTGCCACAGTGATCCCGACTGGCTTGCCGACCAGGAGGCCAACAGCGACACCCAGGAGGATCGGACTCGTCAACTGCTCCGAGAAGGAAGCTTCCTGACCGACGAAACGCACACCTGCGTTCGCGAGAGCGAAGATCGGCACGATCACGAACGACGACCACGGGTGGAGGGTATGTTCGAGCCTGTCAAGAGGCGACACCGACGCACGCGCGACCTCGGCGAGTTCGAGTGCATCGTGGTCGAGTCGTTCAGCAGCGTGAGGGGAGGCGCGGTTCTGGTCCCATCGGCCGAGGACACGAACGGTCTTCTGGCGGAACTGCTCGTCCGTGTATCTGGCTGCGACAGGCGTCAGCAGACCGAGTACGACACCGGCGATGGTCGCGTGGATACCCGACTCGAGGAATCCGTACCAGATAATGAACGCAAGCGGCACGTAGAGCACCATCGAGGAGATCCCTGCCCTGAGGGCGAAGACGCCGATGACGATCATCACGGCCGCCATGGCAAGGTAACCGAAGTTGACCTCATCGGTGTAGAAGATGGCGATCACGGCGATCGCACCGATGTCATCCACGATCGCGAGGGCGAGCAGGAACAGTTTCGCCCCCACCGAGACACGAGTTCCCAGCAGGGCGATCACACCGACGGAGAA
>CAYUJA010000157.1:0-4494 GCA_964444875.1 uncultured Acidimicrobiaceae bacterium
GTTTCGCCCCCACCGAGACACGAGTTCCCAGCAGGGCGATCACACCGACGGAGAATGCGATATCCGTAGCCATCGGGATACCCCAGCCGCGCATCGCCTCAGGGTCGCCGGTGGGGATCACGAACGCCAGGTAGATGAGCGCCGGAATGACCATCCCGCCGAGGGCAGCCATTGCCGGGAGCGTCGCTTTCTTGATGGAGTTCAACTCACCGACGACCATCTCGCGCTTAATCTCCAGACCCACGACGAAGAAGAAGACAGCCATCATGCCGTCGTTGATGAGATCCTTGAGCGTCTCGGTGAGGTGCATCGGTCCGAAGACGATCTCGAGTTCGGTGTCGAACAGAGCGAAATAGCTCTCATACGCTGAACTGTTCGCCCAGATGATCGCGATGATGGCAGCGATGAGCAGCAGGATGCCACCCGCAGCTTCGATGCGTGTGAACTGGAGCACCGGGCGGAGGAATCGCTTCGGGACAAGGTTGTCTGAGTGCAGCCAAGTTTCGTGTATCGGCTCGCCGTGATCTGCCATAGACAGACAAGCATAGGGGTGCGGTGAGCAGAGCCGATGTGGTACACGCCAACGGGTACCATCGCCATGTCAGGAGGATCCTGGTTGGGAATCGACATCTTGAGAGTTATCGCAGGACTCGTGGTCCTGATCGTTGCTGCGGATCGTCTGGTGCTCTCTGCCGTGCGGATAGCCAAAATCCTCAACATATCGACGATCATCATCGGCGCAGTGATCGTGGGATTCGGCACCTCTGTCCCTGAGTTCGTCGTGTCTGCTGTGGCTTCGTCTCAAGGCAATCTCGACCTCGCCCTGAGCAACGTCGTGGCTTCGAACACATCCAACATCACACTGGTCCTTGGAACCGCTGCGGTTATCACCGCTATATCGACGAGCCATGCTGTGATCAAGCGCGAGGGCATCCTCATGCTCGTGGCCGTAGTGGCACTCGCCGTGGTCCTCTTTCCGCAATCGGTGACCCGCATCGAAGGTGCGATCCTCGTGGTTGGAATGTTCGTGGCCATCTGGTTGCTCGTTCGGTGGGGGAAGCAGAGCAGCAAAGAAGCTGCCGACGATGTCGCCGACATCGAGGCGGACCCCGACCGCCTCTGGGCCGAAGTGATCTATGGTGCCGCTGCGTTGGCGGCAACGGTCGTGGCCGGCCAGCAACTCCTCTTCGGTGTCGAGGGTATCGGGGACGCCCTCGGCTTGTCCGTCGTGTTCATGGGCCTGATCACCGGCGTCGGCACGAGCTTGCCCGAACTCTCTGCCGCTGTAGCGGCCTCTCGTCGTCGCCAATCCGACCTGGTTCTCGGAAACGTGCTCGGATCGAACCTGTTCAACTCACTCGGTGTAGCGGGCCTGGCGATCGTGGTGGGCCCAGGGACCCTGACCTCGCTGGGCCCGGTTCTCGTTGTGATGATGGTCGTTTCAGCCGTCTTTGCGGGATTCGTCGCGATGACGGGCCAACGGATCACACGGATCGAAGGCTTCATCCTGGTTGTCTTGTTCTTCGTCTACGCAGCCATGTCGCTGTGAACCCATCGAATGCATCGGTCATCGCGGCGCTCCGTCAACTCGTCGCCTACACCCAGCTCGAGGATGGAAGGAGCCAGTCGTTCCGAACGAGAGCATATGAAAAGGCCATCGATGCGATAGCCGCAACACACAGTAACGTCGCCGATATGTCGATCGCTGAGCTGAGGCAGATCGATGGAATAGGTGATTCGACGGCTCGCAAGATCAAAGAGTTCGCGGCGAACGGCAGCATCGGTAAGGTCGAGCGCCTCAAGGCGCAGTTCCCTGCCTCGATGCTCGATCTGTTGAAGATCCCCGGCCTCGGGCCCAAGACGGTCCTGTTGCTTCAGGAACACCTCGGCGTTGTCGATGTTGCCGGTCTCGAGGACGCACTCGACAAGCACCTCGTACGCACACTGCCCGGACTGGGTGTGAAATCCGAGGAGAAGATCGCACGGTCGATCGACCTCCTCGGGATCCACTCGAACGAGACCAGGATCCCGATCTTCGAGGCCATGGAGATCGCACACAGGGTGATGGCAGAACTTCGCGCGTCGGCCGATGTCGCCCGTATGGAGTACGCAGGGAGCCTGCGCAGGCTGTCAGAGACGATCGGGGACATCGACATCCTCGTCGCTGCGGATGACCATGCGGCGGTGATCGCCCGATTCGGCGAGCTTCCGGGTGTCACGGCAACACTGGGATCCGGCGGCACGAAGGCATCGATCGTTGTGGACGACCGGATCCAGGTCGACCTGCGCGTTGTGCCCGAGCAGAACTTCGGTGCGGCGTGGCTGTACTTCACCGGTTCCAAGGGCCACAACATCGAACTGCGCCAGCGAAGCCTCGAGCGTGGATTCACACTCAACGAATACTCGTTGTCGTCTCTTTCGACCCGAGAGGTCATCGTTTCCCGTAATGAGAGCGAGATCTACGCTGCGCTGTCACTGCAATGGATCACACCCGAGGTCAGAGAGGGGACCGGGGAGATAGCTGCCGCGGATGCTGGAGCCCTGCCCGTCCCCGTCCGGATCGAGGACATCAAAGGCGACCTCCACGTTCACACCGACCGTTCCGGTGATGGACGATCGAGCCTCACGGACATGGTCGATGCTGCGGTTGCACGAGGACTCGAGTACGTCGCCATCACCGACCACGCTGAGAACCTCGCGATGAACGGCCTGTCGCGCAGCGAGATGCTCGACCAACACGCCGAGATAGACGAACAGCGTGACCGACACCCTGAGATCGCCATCCTCCACGGTGTCGAACTCAATATCGGTGTTGACGGGACCGTCGACTACGACGCGGAGTTCCTCGAGTTGTTCGATATCGGTGTCGCTTCTGTGCACTCACATTTCGACCTCGACGTCGACAAACAAACAGCTCGGCTGATCACCGCCATGGAGAACCCGGCCGTGACGATCATCGGTCACCTGACGGGGCGCAAGATCGGCAGTCGGCCCGGCATCCAGTTCGATGTCGAGGCTGTGCTCGAGGCTGCCGCATCGACCGGGACGGTGCTCGAGATCAATGCCAGCTTGCAGCGGCTGGACGTCCCGGCGAACCTTCTGCGCAGGGCTGTCGAGATCCCTGGTGTCAGGTTCGTCGTGTCGACCGACTCCCATCACGTGTCGGGGTTCTCGAACCTGGGATGGGGTGTTGCCCTGGCGCGCAAAGGTTGGGTCCGGGCAGCATCTGTGCTCAATTCCTTGCCAAAACCTGAATTCCTCAGCGATCTGGGTATCTGAGGGAGTTATTCGCCAGACATCGGTGTTCAATACCGGGATGGTCACAGAAGAACTGTACAAAGCGAAACGTAGATCAGGCTGGGCCGGTGTTGCCGGCGTCGCCGTCGCACTGGGAGCGACCGAACTGTTCGCCGGTATGTCTGACTCCGTGCCGTCGGCGATCTCCTCTATCGGTACCTACGTGGTCGATGCTTCTCCGAAGTGGCTCAAGAACTTTGCCATATCCACGTTCGGCACTGCAGACAAGGCAGTACTCGCCGTAACCATCTTCATCGTGGTGCTCCTCGTCGGCTGGTTCCTCGGAAAGGCATCGGTCACCAGGGCCTGGCCGATCATCTCAGGTTTCATCGTCGCCGGCATCGTCGGTGTGGCTGCTCAGATGACGCAACCAGGTGTCGGTCCCGCCCCGGCCGTTGCGTCGACGATGCTCGCCATGGGTATCGGCATCGCCACCTGGTACGGCATCAAGACGTGGTCTGACCCGGCCAGGATGGATGAGACGGCCAACGACATACCCGACATTGCACGACGTCGCCTCCTGCTCGGCGTAGCCGGCGCCGCAACGGTCACCGTCATAACGATCGGCATCGGCCGCGGAAAGATCCGTGGTAGGGCCGAAGCACAGCGTTCCGCTCTGATACTGCCTGAGCCGATCGAGGTTGCCATCGATCCGACGGCGGCCCATGACTTCGATCTTTCCGGGCTGACACCTGCCGTGGTTGGCAATGCCACCTTCTACCGGATCGACACTGCTCTCGTGGTCCCAACGATCGACCCCGCAGAGTGGACGCTGACGATCAAAGGCATGGTCGACAAGGAGATCGTCCTCACCTACGACGACATCATGTCGATGCCGCTCGTCGAGAGGTACGCCACACTGTCGTGTGTGTCGAACGAGGTCGGTGGACGGCTTGTCGGGAACGCCCTGTGGACGGGTGTGTTCCTGCGTGACATCCTCGAGATGGCAGGAGTCCAGCCAGGAGCCGACCAAGTCGTCGGCCGCTCGATCGACGGGTGGACCTGTGGATTCCCAACGGAGTTCGCGTTCGACGACCGCGACGCCATGCTGGTGGTCGGGATGAACCGTGAAGTACTCCCGGCCAACCATGGTTTCCCCGTGCGAATGGTCGTACCCGGCCTCTACGGGTACGTGTCCGCCACCAAGTGGATCACCGAGATCGAGTTGACGACGTGGGACGCATTCGACGGCTACTG